>JAJFMO010000163.1 GCA_020697475.1 Paenibacillaceae bacterium
CTTTTGACAGCTTGATCTACCCCTTGTTTACAAAAAAAATAGCCACCCGTCAGCAGACGAATGGCCTCTTCCGTTCAGGTTGGCGTTAACTTACACGCCGAAGCCCCAAGCGGTCGTGACAATAACCAGCAAAATGAAAAGAACAAGAATGACACCTGTCGACGTAAAGCCGCCGCATCCTACTGCTGCGCTCATTCTCCAACACCCCTTCCCGCGAAGATGAACTACAATGGTATTGTATGCTGCACGGGTTGGGTTGATTGGACGTTTGTACCTATACATTACATATCTTCGTGAAACCAAATATTTGTGCGATCCTCAGGAGTGCCAAGCGGAATCGTCAACTCACTGCCCGGCTTGTCTTCGTATTCTTCCTTCCCGGGGTGGAACACTCGCAGGTGAATCTGCTTGGCATCTGGGTCGATCGTCAATACACGGAACCGCCCCTCCCCGCCTTCGAAAGCGGATTGCCAATTCTGGAACGACTGGAAAACCATGTTGCCGTGATCTCCCCAGTCGACCCGGTAGCTCAAGTTTTTTGGAATTTGGTGTCCGGAGTACACCCCGATAATGTTGGCGTGCTTGCTTATCAGCTTGTTCCACAAGTCTTCCCCGTCGTTCGCCCCGTGCGCCCCTTTGTAAATTTTCGGATTATGTTTGGATTCGAGCGTGTTTCTTCCGCCGTCCGTGTACATGTAGCAATGGGTGAAGACAATCGCCAGATGATCACTATGCTTGCGAAGTATGCTATCCGCCCATTCCAGCACTTCGTCGCGGGGGCCGAATTCCAAGCCGAGGAACAGGTACTTCGTTCCCTCCACTTCGAGCGTCGCATAACTGTTCTCCGCCTGACCCGGCTCGTACACACCGCCGAACCACGGCTTGCCCTTGTAGCGGTGCAGTCCGAAATAGCGGTTGTACAGCGTCAAGCTGCGGTCGCTGCCGACCATGTTGTCGTAATCGTGGTTGCCGGGAACCAGCATGAGCGGAATGCCCGCCTGATCGATCTCATTCAGCGCGTCTTGGGCGAGCCGGTATTGATTCTCCTCGGCGGCGCCATTATTGACGACATCGCCCAGATGGAGCACCATCTTCAGATTCAACTCATCGGCGTGGGTGGCGATCCAGCGGGTCATGCGGGTGAAATGCGCCGGGTGGGACTTGGCCATTATTTGGGTGTCGGGAACAATAATGATTGAAAAAGGTTTGCTCATCGTATGTCACGCCTTCCAGCTTTTTTAAACAGTCATATTTCTTAGTGTAAAATATCGCTTCTACGCTTGTCAACGAACGAACGTTTTGTCGGCTGGCGCCGGATAAAGGTCACCGAAATGCCATCGGCGCATTCCGTTTGCCGTGGCAAATTATGCTACAATGGCTACAGCTTCGGTAATCTTGCGAATTAACGCGTCAGATACGGAGGGGGTCTCCATGTCGATTCAAAAAATAGCCGCGTTGTGCTTGGCTTTCTTAATGTTCGGTTTATTTGCCGCATTGCCTCAGGCTCTGGCGCATGCCGTTCTCGTCCAAGCCAGTCCTTTGCAAGCGAGCGAATTGCAAGTTTCGCCCCCGGAGATACGGCTGACATTCAACGAACGGCTGGAAAAGAAACTGTACGCCATCGATGTAGTGGACAGCAACGGGAAGGCGGTCAACAAAAAGCAAGCTTCGCTTAGTGACGATCTGAAAGAACTGTCGCTGCCTCTGTCCAAGCTTCCGGACGGTTATTATACGGTCACCTATCGAGTCATCTCGGCAGACGGGCATCCGGTGGCGGGCGCTTACGTGTTCACGTTGGGTCAGCCGCAAGCAGGCACCTCCCCTTTCAGTGATCCGCTGCTCAGCGCCGATCCGCATTCCGGGCATGGCTCGAATATGCAGGTTGAATTTTGGGCGGTACGCATTTTCTTCTATGCGATGCTGCTCATGCTGTGCGGTTGGACGTTCTGGAGCGCCGTCTTCCGCCGCGGTGGCGAGGATGTGCGTCGGTTGCACCGGTATTGGTCGCGACACCTGCTGTGGTTTTACCTGATCGCTGTCGTTGGCGTCGGGTTGCTGCAAGTAAGCGATCTGCTAACCGAGGCGTCATGGAACGATATCGTTGTTTTGGTAACACAAACATATGTAGGGCTGTCCTGGATCGGATCTGTGGCGCTGGTGATCATCGGACTGGCGTTGCTGCAGCGGTGGCGCACCTTCGATTTCGTATGGGCAGCACTGCTGCTTGCAGCCAAAAGCTTCAGCGGCCACGCGATGGCGTTCGACCCGCCGCTTCGCACGGTCGCACTGGATATCGCGCATTTGGCAGCAGCCTCCGTATGGGTCGGAGGGCTGTTTTACTTCATGGTCGTCGGATACAAGCACCCTGAACGGCGCGCCCAATTTCTGCCGGTGTTCTCTCGGGCGGCGCTGATCTCCATCCTCGTGCTCGTCGTGAGCGGTTTGATATCGACGTTTATTTTTATTCCGAAGTTGGACTACTTGTTGTTCACTTCGTGGGGCAAGCTGCTGATCGGCAAAATCGTGCTTGTGGCGGGCGTCGTCACCACCGGTTTCCTGCTCAGGCGGCGCCTGAAGAAGGTGCGTGGGTCGGACAACTTGGCAGCGGACTTGCCCATGCGGTTGATTCGGCTGGACTTCGCCTTGATGCTCGGTATTGTCGGGATCGTCGGGATCTTCACTTTCCTCAATCCGTTCCCGGCGAACGAGCCGATCCGTT
This sequence comes from Paenibacillaceae bacterium, assembly GCA_020697475.1. Lineage (GTDB taxonomy): Bacteria > Bacillota > Bacilli > Paenibacillales > NBRC-103111 > JAJFMO01. The sequence continues at coordinate 2,720 of JAJFMO010000163.1, forward strand.
GGCATGTGATGGGGAACACCGTTCATATGTCGGCGGATGTCACCCCAGGTACGCCTGGAGCCAACGAATTCACCGTTCAAGTGTGGCTTCCGGACAAGGACGCCGCTCCGAAACAGGTGCTGTTGCATTTGACGAACAAAGACCTCGAGGGCATGGGGGCAATCGAAGTGCCGTTAAACAGGAACGACTCCGCCGCGATCCCGCAGGAAGCCTTCACCGGATTTACGCGATACGACTATTCTGCGCTGGGACCGTACCTAGCTTTTCCAGGGAAGTGGACATTGGAAGTCCGGGTAATGGACGCGAAGGACAACGAATCGGTGTATGACAAGACGGTTAGAATTTTTTGATCAGGAGGGTTGATGGGTGAAAAAGAAAAGGGGCAATCTGGGAAGTAAGTTAACGCGGATTTTTCCGGCAGTGTTGCTGGCGGCATCGTTGATGTTCGCAGCGTCGGCGAGCGCGCATGTCGTGGTCTATCCAAAGGAAGCGAGCCAAGGCGCATACGAGGTGTTCTCGGTTAGGGTGCCGTCGGAGAAGCCGGTTCCGACCGTTAAGGTGGAAGTGAAATTTCCGCTGGACTCTGTGGCGGTCAGTCGGGTTGAGCCGAAGCCGGGCTGGACGTACGTGCTGGCCAAAGACGCGAACGGCGGCGTGCTGGGGGTAACATGGACGGCGACGGGCGATGGGCTCGGTGCGGAGGAGTTTACCGATTTCAGCATGCAGGGCAAGGTGGCCGATCAGGCAACGTCCATCACATGGAAAGCGTACCAGACGTACAAGGACGGCAGCATCGTGGAATGGACGGGTGCTGCGGGTTCGGATACCCCGGCATCCGTGACGAAAGTGGTTCCCGCAACGGCTGGGGGCTCTGGGGGCGCGGCGGGCAATTCCATGCCGCTCTATTTGGCCGCGGCAGCGCTAGTGATTTCCTTGATTTCGCTCGTCATGGCCTGGTTCCGCAGGTAGCTTCGGCGAGCATTCGTCGCAATATCCAAAAATATCGAATCGATGATGCCGGATTTGAAAATGCTCGGGCAATTCGGGCAAATGCTTCATCGGGCAAAACTCAAACGTATACGTGCGCTCGCAGCCTAAGCAGATCATGTGATGATGATGATGCATCAGGCAGCGGGCGCGAAATTTAATCCCGTCCGCCAAATGGAATTGTTCGAGCACACCCATATCGGACAGCAACCGCAAATTGCGATACACCGTATCAAAGCTGATGCCCGCGAATTCGATCCGCATGTGTTCGTATACGTCCTTCGCCGACAAATACCCTTCGGCTGAGGCGAACAACTCCGCAAGCCGCCGGCGCTGGCCGGTAATTCTCCAGCCTTTGTCCGCCATCGAGCGGACGATTTCCTCTACGATTTGCTCATGGTTCACTGTATGCGCCACTCGGGCTACTCCCCCTTCTATGGATTCGCCAACTTTCCATTTAGATTATCATGCACCAACGCGACATCGTTCGTCAACTTTTTCAAGCTTGACAGATCACTCCCATCGTTCTAGTATTAAATGTAATTATTACGATTAGCGACCGGCGAAGGGGTGCGAAGGCGAGTATGGGTGTACGGATCGAGTTGGACGATATATGTGTCAGCCTGGGCGGACAGCCTGTGCTCGACCGCGTCAGTTTCGTCATTGAGCCGGGGGAATTTATCGGCATCATCGGACCCAACGGCGCGGGCAAATCCACTTTGTTGCGCGTCATCCTAGGGTCGATCCAGCCGGATTCCGGTCGAGTAAAGATCACCGCGGTAGACGGGAGCCCAGCGCCGAGACGCGCCATCGGGTATATGCCGCAGACGCGGCTGATCGACCCCGAGCTGCCGATCTCCGCCGCAGATTTCGTCGGCTTCGGTCTGCCTCACCGCTATCGCCCATGGCTGAACCGCGCGGATCGCGGCCAAGTCGGCGAGCTGCTCGGGCTCGTCGGCGCCGCACACCTGGCCGGCAAGCCGATCGGCCGGCTGTCCGGCGGCGAACGGCAGCGCGTCTGCCTCGCCCAGACATTGGCCGGCGACCCCGAAGCGCTGCTGCTCGACGAGCCGACTGCGAGCCTCGATCCGGCCATGCAGGAGCAGATCGCCGACCTGGTAAGCGGCATCTGCCGTGAGAAGGCGATCAACGTGCTGTTCATCAGCCACGACGTCGAGCTGGTGGGGAAGCATGCCGATCGCATGCTGTATATGGGCGAAGGGGAGTATTCGCTCAATGTACATAGATCCCGCCGACTGTTAGGGGGAACGTGACGATGCTATCCTATCCGTTCATGCAGCACGCCTTCTTGGCGGGAACGCTGGTTGCCGCGATGTGCGGCATCATCGGCGTGTTCGTCATTGCCCGCAGCCTCTCGTTCATTGCCCATACGTTCTCGCACATCGGCTTCGCGGGAGCGTCTTTCTCCGTGCTCGTCGGTTGGAATCCGTTCGCCGGTCTGTTGCTGTTCACCGGCTTAAGCGCTTTGGCAATCGGCCGATTAGGCGTGCGCGTATTCCGCCGTGACGCTTCGATCAGCGTCGTCTTAAGCCTGTTCCTCGGACTGGGTATTTTGTTCCTGTCGCTCGCAAACAAGCAATCGGGCTTCGTCTCTTCCATCCTGTTCGGCAGCGTGGTCGGGATCAGCGGCGCCGACGTGGTACGCATGGTTGTCTTGTCGCTTGCCGTCCTTCTTCTGCTCATTCCCGGTTACCGAATGCTTACTTTCGATTCGTTCGATCCGGCAGGCGCCGAAGCTGCAGGACTTCCGATCCGCTTGCTCTCGATCGGCTTCTTATTGCTGCTCGCCATCGCCGTCTCCGAAGCGATGCAGATCGTCGGCGCCTTACTCGTGTTCACTTTGTTGACGATCCCCGCCGCTTCCGCGCGCTGCCTGACGAATTCCGTCCTCCGCATGCTCCTCTACTCCGCCGCCCTGGCCATCCTGGGAGTGTGGGTCGGCCTTACTTTAGGCTACTACACCAACTGGCCTGTCAGCTTCTTCATTACCGCCTTCGAATCTCTTGTCTATTTCCTCTCACTTCGTTTCACCAGGTAAAATTTATGAAATCCTAAGGTAATCTCAGCTTGCCGGTCATATAATGGAAGCAAGAGCTGCACCCAAAGGAGGCTTGCCCCATGAAATCGCTCAAGGCATTCTTGTTCGGACTCCTCTTTGCGTTTCTGGCCATCGGCGTATTGCCATTTCTGCTAGTGTTTAATTTTTCCGACGATGCAGGGATAACGAAGGATTCTTTTTTTGCCGAAAAATTTTTCAGCGAAAAACACAAAGATTCCTAAGAATGATAGTGCTTTCATCATGATGAAAGGCTTATAATGAGGGTATCGCACATCGGGCGAGCCAAGAGGCGGAAAGGAGGGCGAGAAGGCATGAACAACCGCGCGATCTTGCAGAGTACGACGATGAAATATTTCAGGGAATTTATGGCTCATGGGCTGATCGTTTTTTTGACCGGCTTGCTGTTGCTGAATGCGGTTGCGGTCGTTATATTGCCTTATTCCCCCATGGTTTGGGCGTACGTTGCCATTGGGATCGCCATCTTCGGGATCAGCGAATATGTGGTGCACCGATATCTGCTGCATCAATTCCCCAAGTTGATGCCCAAGGCGTACCAAGGGCACGTTGCGCATCATGATTTTCCAACGGATGAGAAATATTTATTCGGGCCCATCGGCTACGACGCGGTGAGTTATTCCATCGTGTACATACTCCTTTGGGCGTTGACCGGTAAGGTATCTACGGTGTTTGCCCTGGTACTGGGCGTTTGCCTGTGCCAATTTTATTATCAATGGAAGCATTATGTTTCGCATCGTCCGATCGTGCCGGTCACCCCGTGGGGCAGGTGGCTGAAGAAGAAGCACCTGCTGCACCATTACCTCGATGAACATTCTTGGTACGGGGTAAGCAATCCAGTGATGGATTATTTGCTTGGCACCGGCTCGATGAAGGGGAAAGGCACTCCCCTCGGTGGCGGGGGCAGCGGAGACGACGGCAGACCGGGCGGCGTGAAATTGGGCGGTTAGCGGTGGTGGGAGGTGGTTGGCGGTAAAGGTGGTTGGCGGGAGCGGTGGTGGGAGGTTGTTGGCAGTAACGGTGGTTGGTACGCGGGTAGGGACTGTGTTTGGAGAGTTTAGAGAGTTTGGAGAGTTTAGAGAGTTTAGAGAGTTTAGAGAGTTTGGAGAGTTAGCGGTGCTGTGCGGGCTGGGGCAGAAGGCGGTGACGGTGGTTGGTGCGAGGGTAGGGGCGATTGGCGGTGTCGTAGCGGTTGCAGCGAAAGCTGCAGCGATCGGCGTGGCGGTATTCTTAACGCTTGCCACAAACGCTATTTCCGCCAAATCGCCCCACTTTCGATTCTAACGACTACCACAGAGGCTATTTTCGTATTTTGCACCCATTTTAGGCCAAATCAGCGAAATAGCGTTGCCGGCAATCGTTAGAACCGAAAAGTGGGAAAAATGCACCATATACGCTCTGTAGCAATCGTTAAAAGTTCGGAGCCGTGAGCTGCTGCCGGTCAGTAGCATACAGCAGTCAGCAAACCCATTGCAACCGCATTTTGCTGTAACGGCCATGGCAGAGGCTGTCGATTAACTGTTAGTAAGATTCTTATCGGTTTCAGAA
>JAJFMO010000164.1 GCA_020697475.1 Paenibacillaceae bacterium
TCCCAGCACCTCATACTCCAAAATCGCCTGCTTCGCCCCGGCAGTACCCGGAGCAACGACGCGAACCGTATTCGTGCGCTCGTCCTTGAGCAACCAGTCGACAAGCCTGGCACTTGGCCGTGCGGGCCGCCCTCGTACTACCGCCAAGTACGTTTTGTCGAAGTGGCCAACGCGAATGGCTTCCGACAATCGGGAAGCGGCTTTCGACGTCTTGGCGAACGCCATCAACCCGCCGACCGGGCGGTCGAGCCGGTGCACGAGCCCGAGGAACACGTTGCCCGGCTTATTGTACTTTTGTTTCAGCATTGCTTTTAACAAGGTAAGCATATCCGGATCGCCGGTCGAGTCTTCCTGTGAGAGTACATTCGCCGGCTTTACTGCAATAAGCAAGTGATTGTCCTCGTATACCAATTCCAACGGCACTTGCCGCCCCGTCATTCGTGCGCCTCCCAGCGACCGTAGATGCCGCATGGCAACGTCAACCCGCTCGTCGTCATCGGCAGCCCGATCTCCCCGCAACTGATCTCACCGTCAAAACGTTTCCTCAGTGCCAAATGCAACAAATTGTTCAACACGGTGGCTGAAATTCCGCTAGTATACGAATTAACGAGGAAAAACAGCGGCTGATCACTCAAAATTTCCGCGCAAGACTCGATAAACGGGTATAGGTTGTTTTCCAGCTTCCACATTTCCCCGTTCGGACCGCGCCCATACGCGGGAGGATCCATCACAATCGCATCGTATCGGCTGCCCCGCCGCTGCTCCCGCTGCACGAACTTGAACACATCTTCGGTAATGTAGCGGACCGGCCGCTCTCCCAAACCCGACAAATGCGCGTTCTCCTTCGCCCATTGCACCATCCCTTTGGCCGCATCGATATGGGTCACTTGCGCACCTGCCGCCGCGCAGGCGACTGTTGCGCCTCCGGTATACGCGAACAAATTGAGCACCTTGATGGGCCGATCGGCCGCCGCGATCTTGTCCATCATCCACGACCAATTGACCGCTTGCTCTGGAAACAACCCGGTATGCTTGAAGCCGGTCGGTTTCACATGGAAGGCGAGCTTGCCGTAGCGAAGCGTCCATCGTTCGGGGAGAGGCTTCGCCGTCTGCCACTGCCCGCCGCCGGAGGCGCTGCGATGGTAAACCGCATCCGCCGCCGCCCACTGTCCCTGCTTGTCGTCCAAGGGCCAGATCGCTTGCGGCTCCGGCCTGCACAACACATATTTTCCCCAACGTTCGAGCTTTTCTCCTCCGCCTGCATCGATCAGCTCGAAGTCTTGCCACCCATCGGCAATAATCATAATCTTTTCCTGGCCGCCTTTCCCTAGTTCATTTTGCTTGTTTCTTGTATTATAATCGAAGTAGAGGTGTCTTTGAAAATGTGGGGAATCATCGCATCCGTCGTCATCGTGCTCGCCTTGGCCGTCTGGTACGTCTGGCTTAGGGACACTCCGCCCGCGACGGCTGACGGCGCCATCATCATGGCGCTGGGGATTATGCTGAACGGGGCGTTTCAGCAAAGCCAACTGCTCCGAACCGAATGCGGACCGTTTCTCGTTCCGCTGCTGTTCGCCTTGCTGGCCTGGCTCATAGCCGGCAACGCCGGGGCGGCGCTGAACGGTACATTCTATCAGCGCCACCTGGACCACCCGATCGCGAGTTTCGCGGTCGGTACTTGGGTCGCGGCGATTTCCGTCACCGTCATCGCCATCGTGAAAGAGCTGCCGCAGCTGCACGCTGCAGCCGTCGCCTTGTTCTGGCCCAGCCTCGCGCTCTGGGCCGCCTATATGTTCATCGTCGCCCGCAACTACCGGCGACTGTGGCAAGAGCCGCGCTGGCTTCGCGAAGCGAGCGGCGTATTGCTCCTCGCCTGCGTGGCCACGGAGTCGCTTGTTATCTCAGCCAATCGGCTGTATCACGCCGCTCCTGCGGTGTTCAACGGAGCGTTCATCCTGATCGGCTTCGGCTTCTATTGCGCAGGCGCGGCGGCGATCGCCCTCAGATATTGGCGCGAGCGCCGGGCCGACTTGACCGAAGGATGGCCGACAACCAATTGCATTCTGCACGGGGCGCTGTCCATTACCGGCCTTGCCTGCGCTGTCAGCGGCGCCTTTCCGTGGCAAGTGACGGCCGCGCTCTGGCTGGTTGTCATCGTCTTCTTCGTCGGTGTGGAGTCCGTGGAGTTGCTGCGCGGCTGGCAACGCGTCCGCAAGCTCGGCTGGCGGAGCGGCCTCTTACAATATGCGCCGGGCCAATGGTCGCGTAATTTTACGTTCGGCATGCTGGTCGCCTTCACGATGAACGCTTTACTGACAGATCATCCACCGGCTGGATGGTCGTGGCTGCCCCAGCTCATGACTTACGTCGTTCACGCTGGAATTTATATCGTTATCGCCTTGTTCGTGCTGCAATCGGGCCTCTTGGTCTCCCGTCTCATCGAGCGCGGCTTCTCCGCCAACCGGCGGCGGCCGACGCGCGGGTTTGGGGGAGATTTTACACCTGGACAAGGGGTTTAACTTACAGCGAGTGTTGATGGACAGGTACAACCCCAGTGAAAGGAGCAACGTCCCGTGTCCCACCCAATCGCCATCGAACGCATATACGAATCGTCGCTCGGCAAAGACGGGCTGCGTATACTGGTTGACCGGTTGTGGCCGAGAGGGGTGAGCAAGGAGCGCGCCCACGTCGACATCTGGATGAAAGACGTCGCACCGAATCCTGAGTTGCGCAAGTGGTTCGGCCACGATCCTGCGCGGTTTGCCGAGTTCCGGCTTCGTTACGAAGACGAGCTTGCGAACGATCCGCTGCACCAGGCGAAAGTGGCCGAACTGCACCAATTGGCCGAAACTTCTCCGCTTACGCTGCTGTACGCCGCCAAAGATGAATCATGCAATCATGCGCTCGTTCTGTACGACTTTTTACAATCTAAGATTGGGAAGTAATATTTAACTAATCTTAAGGTGGACTTTAACCCGAATTATATGCGACCCCCTATAATGAAAATGAGCTTGCAGAGAGCAAGCCTGCATAAGGGGGATCCTCATCATGGGAAAAAGCGTACTAATTGTCGACGACACGATGTTTATCCGCAGACTGTTGAAAGACATTTTGGAGAAGAACGGGATCACCGACATCATAGAAGCTCAGAACGGGGACGCCGCTTTGCGCATGTATATCGACAACAAGCCGGACGTCGTGCTGATGGATGTCAACATGCCTGAGAAGGATGGACTGACCGCGATTCGCGAAATTATAGCTTACGATCATGACGCAAATATTGCCGTTTGTTCAGCGATGTCGCATCGGGACACTGTAATGACTGCTGTTCTGGAAGGCGCCAAAGACTTCATCGTCAAGCCGTTTCTTGAGGAGCGAGTCATGGAGACGCTGGCCAAGCTCGCATAAGGCGGTTCGTCAAATATATAAAATCCACAACCATCAGGGAAACCTGATGGTTTTTTGATTCTTTAAGTAAAGGTGGGAAAGGCAAATTTGCCCCCGAATAACGTCTCACAATCCATTAGTCGATAAAGAAAGGAACCGCCCGTTATCCGAGCGATCCCTTTTTACTCCATTTGAACTTTATTGCACCCTATAAATCTTCGGCACCAACGCCAAATCCTTATTTCGACTGAGACGCTTTAACTAAGCCGTTAATCTTCTCATTCACTTCACGCAGCGCTGTGTTGATATCGGTATGTTTGGTGATGACGTCCTGTAGGCTCGCCTTCACCAGTTTTTGAGCATCGCGGTCCCATTCCGATACGTAGTACGGATCCGCGACCTTCAGCTTATAAGGAATCGCCGGATCGATCGCCTTGGCCAACGGATCCCCTTCGAGAAACTTGCTTTGCACGTTGGTATTCTTATAAAGCGGGGTGAGACTGCCCAACTTTTCGAGCGTGATTTGCACTTCGTCGGAAGTGTAGTAGGCAGCGATTTGGAAGGCCAAATCTTGCTGCTTGGACGTCTTCGGAATGACCAGGGACTCGCCGAAAACGCCGGTAGCCACGCCGGGAACATCTTTAAACTGAGGGAAGGTAGTAATCCCCAAATTTACGCCGCTTTGCAGCAAAGCTACCGAGACGAGGTGCGGGTACATCGCGAGTGTCTTGTCTTTCGTAAACTGCGTCGTGCCGTCGCCGATCTTTGCCCCCGGAGGATTGTTGCCGGGAACGCTGTAGATCGTCTGATATGTCTGATACATCTTCTTCCAGCCGGCCAGCGAGCCGACAACGGATTTCCCGGAAGCGTCTACATAGGGAAGCGAAAGCTGGGTTTGCATCCGGTTGATATTCAACCCGGGATCTAGTCCCCGGTATTGCACACCGTCCGCCGTGCGCGCCACCTTCTTGGACAGCTCGATCAGATCGTCCCACGTATTGCCATCTTTCGGATAGGGGACGGCGAATTTGTCGAAGATGTCTTTGTTGTAGTACAAAACGAAAGGTTGATACGCCGTCGGCAGCGCCACCAGCTCTTTGTTCTTGGAGTAAGCGCGGATCGATTCCACGATTTTCGGATCTAATCGACCCAAATCATATTGATACTTCTTGACCAGCGGGTCGAGGTTGAGCGGCACTTCAAGATTCATCAAGTCGAGCATATTCGTGATGCCTTCGTCAATCAGGTCGATATTCGTTGTTGTGACCAACTGCTGAAGCGAAACTTCCTTGGACGTATTGACTTGCTCGAAAGTGACGTTGGGAAATCGCTTACTCAACAGATCGACGTAATTCGATTTGAACAGATCGGGGGTCGTTCCTGAAAAAATGGTGATCGTCGCCTTCTGGTTGGACAGATCGGGCGGTTTGGCGTCTTGTTTCGCCGCCCCCGCTCCGGTTGAACCGCTTTCACCTCCTGCATTGGCTGACGGTCCGGTGTTCCCGCCGCACCCCGCCAGCACAGCGAGAATCAGCGCCGCGACGAACGCAATGACCGGTTTCTTCCTCAACATGCTTTCGTTCCCCTTTCCTGATTGAAATTTGTTCTATAATAGCGAACAATGTTCATAAATTAATTTTAAACGGGCAAATAAGTGTTGTCAATACAGTTCGGCTGCATTATACTAAAAAAAATGTTAATTTAGAATAACGTTCTATTATAGTGAACGTGATGGGAGAGGAATTTTCGATGAACCACGAGCCCTCGAGCAAAATAATGCCGCTGGCCAACGACTTCGTGAAAGTTTTCGAATCGCCCGACCCAGAGAGCATGTATACATATAGTCCGGGGATTGCCGTGCTGCCAAACGGTCGGATTGTTGCCACAATCGATATCGGCGGGCCGGGAGTCGAGCGGTTGTCGCCGCCTGAGCAACTCGCACCTGGGGATCGCAAACGGCTCGGCAAAGTGTTCGTTTCCGACGACGGGGGCCGGACTTGGCTACATAAGACCGACTTTCCGTACGTCCATGCCCGTCCTTTCGTCGCAGGCGACGCCTTGTATGTGCTTGGCCAATGCGGCGATTTGGCTGTCATTCGTTCCACCGACGAAGGAGAAACGTGGAGCAAGCCGACACTGCTGTCTTCCGGGGAGCATTGGCATCAGGCGCCGTCCAACGTGCACTACGCGAACGGTCATGTGTACCTCGTCATGGAGCGAGTCGTGCGGCAGATGAAAGGATGGCCCGTCAGCGTGATGGCTCCGGTGTTGATGCGTGGAAGAACAGATGCGGATTTGACGCAAAGGGACAGTTGGACGTTCGCTTCGGAGCTTGTGTTCGAGGATGTGGTTCCGGAAGCCGCGCTTGACTATTTCGGTGTGCCGTTCTACGAGGTAGCCCCCCATACGTCGATCCTGGTGGCGCCCAAACGCGGGCTGTCCCCGATGGGCTGGCTGGAGACGAATGTCGTGCAGATTACCGACCCTAACCATTACTTCTACGACCCATCGGGGTGCACTTTCCACCTTTGGATGCGGGCACATACGGGAGGAACCGGATATGCGAATATCGCCAAAGTGGTGGAAAACGCCGACGGCTCGATGACGACGATGCTGGAGAAGGCGCCTTCTGGACGAACGATTGCTTTCGTGCCGTGTCCCGGAGGGCAGATGAAATTCCACATTGTTTACGATCAGCCGAGCGGGGTGTATTGGCTGCTCAGCTCGCAAGCGACAGACAGCATGACCCGCGCCGAACTGTTGCCCGCCGACCGCTACAACTTGCCGAATAACGAGCGGCATCGATTGACGCTTCATTTTTCGCGGAATTGCATTGATTGGTGCTTCGCAGGACTGGTGGCGGTCGGCGGCTCCGCCAAGCAGTCGCGCCACTATGCCAGCATGGCGGTGAGCGGTGACGATCTGCTCGTGCTAAGCCGTTCCGGCGATGAGCGCGCCAAGGATGCTCACAATGGCAACTTCATCTCGTTTCATCGCATCGCCAATTTTCGCGGACTTATTTATTGAAACTTAAATGCGCAGTAATCAGAGCAGTAACCAGAGCAGTAACCGAGAGGGGGAAGTATCGAATGAACAATCAACTGCAAAGCCGACCAAACATCCTGATTTTCATGACCGATCAGCAACGTTTCGATTCGTTAGGCTGTTATGGCTGCGACAAAGTGGACACTCCCGTCCTGGATCGGTTGGCGCAGGAAGGGGCGCTGTTCGAGCGCTGCTACGTCAATTCGACGATCTGCACACCGAGCCGAGCCAGCATGCTGACCGGGCGTCCGGTTCCGGGGCATGGTGTACATCGTCTGCACGATTGTTTGCCGAAGCAGCTCGTTATGTTTCCCGAGCGGTTGCGGGACGCCGGCTACAAGACGGCGCTCATCGGCAAGCAGCATGTCAGCGGCCATAAAGAGGAACGCGATCATCGCCATCCGCACGACGGTTACGACGTGTACGAATGGTGCCCGGACCCGGCGATTCAACTCGACAGCCGCTACAACGCCTATTCGCAATGGCTGCAGGAGCGGGAACCGGCGTTTCACCGCAAGCTCGTTGCCGAAGGCAAGGCGCTCAAACATTTTCCTGCTCATCTGCATATGAGTTATTGGGCGGCGGAGCGGACGATGGACTTCATGGAACGCCATCAAGAGGGGCATAGGAAAGGGGCCAATCAGAACGACCAACCGTTCTTCTGCTTCATGAGCTTGTACGACCCGCACGACCCATATCACGATTACCCGCCGGAATCGGCGGCTACTGTCCATCCCGAGCACATTCATGTTCCGAAAAATAACATGCTGCGGACGGACGACGTACCGGACGCTGTCCGCAGAGAACAAGAAAAGTATGTCGGCCAATTCTCCGACGAAGAAATTTTGGACATCCAGCGCGGCTATTACGCGTCGATCGGCTTCCTCGAC
>JAJFMO010000165.1 GCA_020697475.1 Paenibacillaceae bacterium
CGCGTGCCATGGATACCGGGGCGTACTTGTTGCGTTGTTCCTATTCCATGGGAGACGGATGCGATTCAGGCGGACATTCCATGCTGGTTCACCCGAATGGGGAGATCGTTAGCGTTGCGGGACAAGGGATTGGACTGTTCGAGGCGGAAGTCGATGTGGCTGACAAATGGCTGCGCCCGAAGTCGTTCGGAGCCGGGACGGCGACGGCACGTTCCATCGTTGAGGAGATGAGGCGACCGCGTGTGTACCGCCGGAATCGGCAATATACAGCGCCAATGGCAAGCCATCCCCGTGTTGTCGCCCACCGGGGGTTCAGCAAGGCGTGCCCGGAGAATACGTTGCCGGCGTTTGCGGCGGCGATTGCATTAGGGGCGCATGAAATCGAGCTGGATATCCGTCCTTCGGCAGATCGGGAATTGGTGATCCATCATGATGCCGCGATCAAGTTAGCGGACGGCCGACTGGAGCAAATTTCCTCTATGAATTGGGAAAATATCCAAAACCTCGATATGGGAGTGAGTTTCTCGGAAGCGTGGCGGGGGGTACGAATTACCCATCTGTTCGACGTGTTTCAAGCATTCGCAGGCCAGACGCAATTTAACGTACATGTGAAAGATCCGGGGGAACAAGGCTTCGTGATCCGGGAAATCAAGCGGCTGGCTGACCAATTTGACATCAAGGATCAGATTTATATCGCCGGCGGACGCCAAGTGCTGGAAGCCGCATTGCAGTATGCCCCCGATATCATGCGATGCTGCCTTGTCGATCAGAGCAGCTGGAATCTGGTCGAGAATGCGATCCGTTTAAAATGCGACAGGTTACAATTTTTCAAGAAGTTTTGCAATGAGGAAGAGATCGCAAAGGCGCATGCTGCCGGTATTTCGTGCAATTTGTTTTACTCCGATAATGCCGAAGAAGCGGCGTATTATTATGGCATAGGAATCGATAACCTGTTAACCAACGCCGTTTCGGAAATCGTACCGGTTGCGGCCGGATTGTCGAAGTAATCGGATCGGGACAACTGCGGGGCGAGGTGGAGTCTCGGTATGGATGCAACAGTTGTGCAGTGCGGTTATTCGTATCACACCACCTCGACTCATCGAGGGGACAGGTCTTTAGGTCTGCCAGCCTTTCTGATTCGCCTGCAGACTGAGGGAAGAAGCGATGTATTTACGGATGGCAAAAATATTCGAATGGAAGCCGGGGACTTGCTGCTTCTTCCGCCTGGTGCAACCTACGAATTACGAATTGGCGATCACGCGTTGAATCAAAGAAGTATGGCATCTCCCGCGATTAGCGGCGATTTTTATTTGTTCTGCTTAGGAGCGTGGGTCGAGTCGTGGTGGATGAGAATCGGGAAGCCAACGATTGTGCATCTTGCGGTTCATGATACACTGCTTTCCTTATGGAGGCATCTGATTGTCGAGAAATGCCGAGTTAAAGAAGATAATCAAGAATTGACCTCATTTCTGTTGGGAGCACTTTGTCTTTGCCTGGAGCGGGCAATGAAAGAAATCGATCCGGAAAGTTCCCGACCGTATGCAGCAACGCGAATGAGACAGTATATCGTGGAGAACGCTTACCTCAATTTCAAGGTGGAAGATGTGGCAAAACATGTTGGGATGAGCGTTTCGCGGGCAACCCATTATTTTAAACAATATTACGGGTTGACGATGATGCAATATTTGGCTAACGTTCGTCTTGATCGAGCAGTGGATCGTATGAAGTATACGACCCAGACGCTGGAACAAATTGCTGCAGATTGCGGATTCGGCAGCTATACTCATTTTTTCAACACGTTTAAAGAAAAATTCGGCCTGTCCCCGACGGAATTCCGCAACAGGGAGGCCGAACTTCCCTAATCGTTCGTTACAGCAACGATCAAGCCCTGGTGGTTGACCAAGGTTTGCTCATAATTTCAGCCATGCCATCTGGGTCGAGTTCCACACCGAGCCCCGGTGCGTCAGGAACCGATACACAGCCGTCGCTGTCGAGCTCGAACGGATTCCGGAAATACCCATATCCAATCATCGTTCTCGAACCTATACGGCAATCGTTCACTTGATTATGCTCCTGGATCAAGAAATTGGGCAGAGAGGCGGCCAATTGCAAGGAAGCCGCCAAACTGATGGGGCCAAGCGGGCAATGGGGCGCCATTGTTGCTTGATAAGCCTCGGCCATGCCGGCAATTTTTTTCAACTCTGTAAATCCACCCGCATGGGCGATGTCCGGTTGCAACACGGAAGCGCCATGTTGAAGAGCCTCAAGAAAGGCGTGCTTCCCCATCCACCGCTCGCCGGCGGCAATCGGAATGAAGGTGCTGGCTGCCACTTTTCCGAGAAAATCAATTCTTTCCACCGGCACCGGTTCTTCGAGAAATAACGGACGGGACGGCTCTAGAGCCCTCGCCAGCTGAATGGATCGGGTTGGATGGGAGTTGTGCGCATCCACAGCGATATCGATTTCCTTCCCGAGTGCCGATCTGACCGCAGCCACACATTCCGCCATTAGCGATTCGTCATAGGATCGATCTATAATCTCTCCCGGGTGAAAATGCAGCTTCAACGCCTTGAAGCCCCATTCTTCAATCAATATTTTTGCGCTTTTCGCGTACTCTTCCGGCAACAGCTGTTTGAGCCTGCCCGGATTCGGATTGGCGTCCTTATAAGACAGTCCCGGCGTTACGGAGAAAGGCGGGATGTTCGTACAAGCATGATACATTTTCACCTTCTTCCGGAATAAACCGCCTAATAATTGATAGATCGGCAAATCGGCCTCCTTGCCTTTAATATCCCATAGAGCCATATCCAAGCCGCTGATCGCGCTCATCTTGATCGGGCCGCCTTTGTACCCGCTGCCGGACAAGTACATTCGGTTCCATAAAAACTCAGTCCGGGTCGGATCTTCGCCAATAAGGTAAGGTTCCAGCCTCTTTACCTCGGCTATGACAGAGTCGGCATGGCCTTCCAGATACGGCTCGCCCAAACCGGTGATCCCACTATCTGTATGGATGTATACCCATACCCAGCTGGGGGGAACTTTGATGATTTCCAATTTTGTGATTTTCAACGAAGCCATCCTTTCCCAAATCCTACTTTGTATTTTGAGCTGCCATCTGTTGGCCGAACTGTTCTGACGCTTGACGTAAGGCGGAATTGATATCCACGTTGTTCTCAAGTACGTCCGTCCACGCTTTTTCCAAAGCTTTCAGCCCAAGATCATCATACGGAGTGACGAACGGTTGGTCAGCCGGGATCGTTTTGAACATGGCTTGAAGGTTCTTGTTTTTAAGAGTCGGATAATTCGCTCCAAATGCTTGTTTGTACTTGGGATCGGTATTTGCAGGCATTAACGTCGACTGGGCCAAAGGGGTCAATACATCATCCGACAGCAAATACGAGATCACTTTAAATGCGGCTTCTTTATGCTTACCCGCTTTATTCAGCATCAAAACATTCGTTTCCATGGAAGGGCCGATATTCGGTCTATCCGCATAATAAGGCCATTGCACCAAATCCCAGTTGAATCCATCTTTCTCCAAAGCGGCGTAGCTTGGAAGTTTGTTGTTGTTGGGAAGCATCGCTGCGGTTTTATCCGGCGAGAACTGGGTTTTGTAAGCATTCAGTTCATTTTTGCCTATCGGGATGGCGGCATTGGCGTAAACTTTCTTCATTTCGGTGAACAATCTTTTCCAACCGTCGGATTCAAAGGCCGGTTTCATCGTTTTTGAATCCACGAAAGGCAAGGACAATTGGACGGATTCTTTACGAATATGCTGCAACACGATCCCTTTGTATTGGACTCCTCCTTCTGTCCGGGTCAGTTTCTTGGCCAATTCGGTCGTCTGGTCCCAAGTCATTCCATCTTTCGGGTAAGCGACGCCGAACTTATCGAACAAATCTTTATTGAAATACAATGCGTAAGGGCTGATCACGATGGGCAACGCGAAGATTTCACCTTTTGGCCCATAAGATTTCAGCTCTTTCATCACAACGGGCTCAAATTGGTTTAAATCCATTTTGGCGGATTTGATGTAAGGGGCCAAATCTTCGGCAGCTTTGTATTCATCGCGCATTTGCGGAACATTAACGCTGCCTACATACAGAATGTCCGGATTGACTCCGGTAGCCAGAAGTTCGTCGAGCATCGGGCTGGTGCCTTCTTTGCCGATCATAAATTTGATGGATACGTTCGGGTACTTCTTCTGAACGGCAGCGAGATAGATGTTTTCAAAATAATTGTCCAAATCCCCCAACTTATGAGAGTAAAAAATAAGTTCCAGTGGGTTGCCGTTTTCAATCTGATCCGTTGTTGCTTGCTGATTGCCTGGATTTCCGGACGTTGCCTGCGTTTTCTCGCCATTGCTGCAACCGGCAGCTGCAAACAATAGCGAGATCAAAGCCAGACAGGTGAATAAGCGAAACCGTTTTCGAACTTGCATCACAGTCTTCATCCCCTCGGTTTGGATTTGTTTAGAAGCGCTTCTTCGCTATCCATCATAGCAACAGCGCTTTGAGGAAGTGAATTAACTATATGCTATAAAGATTAACGATTCGGCTTTTTTACCTTTGGTTTGTCGGTTGATTTACGTACGATCAATTCGGTGGGCAGCATGTAGCTCTGTTGCTCATATTCGCTTTGGTTGGCCAGTTCTTCGAACATCGCGATCGCACGCTGGCCCATCTCGTATACCGGCTGGTGAACGGACGTAATCGGCGGATCGGTAAGCAACGAAACGTCGTAATCGCCGAATCCGGCAACCGAAATATCGCCTGGCACATGGAGGCCCGCTTCCTGCAAACAATTCAGTACCCGCAGCGTCTTGCGGTAGGTAGAGACGAAGATCGCCGTCGGTGGATTGGCCGAACGAAGCATGGGCAACAACGCCGAACCCAAACTTTGACCACCTAACGAATCTTCCAATTCCAGCGTCGGGTCGTGCCCGAATCCCGCTTCAACCATCGCTTCGCGATAGCCTTGCAGCCGATCGCGTCCGCAGGCATCGTTTAATTTGCCGTGAAACATGGCGATTCGCCTATGCCCCAGGGCGATCAGATGATTGACCGCTTCCTTGCTGCCGCCGACGTTGTCCACGTCGATCCAGGATATATCGGTGTCGCGATACGTCCCGGCCACGATCAGATGAGGAATCCGGTTATCGCGAAGGGCATGGGGCAGCCTGGAGGACAACAAGGGATTGATCACCATTAACCCGCTTAAGCCATGCGAACGGCAGTAGTGGGCAATATTGTCGATATCCTGCAGTTCCTTACTGCGTGGGGGAATTATGGTTACGTTGCGGCCGAACGCGAAGGCGCTCTCAGTGATTCCGGTGATCAGTTCGCCGATAAACTCTTTATTGGAAACGAGCGGCAAGACCAGCCCGGCCGTCTCATGCCGTCCAGCGACAATCGTCGGGCGAAAGCCGAATTCATTCATCAAGCTGATGACGCGGTCGCGGGTCTGCGGATTCACGTCCGGTTTGTTGTTGAGAATCCGAGATACAGTAGATACGGAAACGCCGCACAGTTCGGCGATTTTTGCAATATTCATGCTCATTTTTTCATCTCCGCTATCTTGACAATCTATTATGAAAGCGATTAAATTAGTATACCGGTAATTTACCGGAAAACTTTCGGGATTGCAAGAGGGGAGAAGGAGAATGAAGTCTGCGATGAAGTCGATTGGAATTGCCAGGAAAATGACAGCGTTTTCGGTAAGCGCATTAACGGTCCTGATGTTGTTGGCTGGGTGCGGCCAAGGGACGGCAACCGATAGTGCCGGTTCGGCCAAGAACGATGCGCAAAGCGCTCAAGGAACGGCGGCGCCCAAGAGCAATGAACCCGCCTCGAAGGAATCGAAGTACGATGCGATTACGAAGCCGGTGACCGTATCCGTGTTGTGGTCGGGAAGAAAGGATCAGTACGACGATCGTGTCGGCAGCCCGGTAGTCAAGGCGAAGATGCCGAATGTGACGTTTGAATACCATCAGCTCAGCGAAGGACTGGAAAATTTGATTGCCAGCGGGGTAAAGCTCGACGTATTGAACATTACGGGCAAAGTGTTTTACGACGCCAAGCAACTGGCTCTGGTCGGCGATATGTCTCCTCTCCTCAAGAAACATAACTTCGACATGAGCCGATTCGTACCGGAGCATGTGGAGATCATCAAGAAGCTGACCAACGACGGCAAGCTGGACGGATTGCCCGATAAGGCACATTTTCCCTATGTCAACCATGCGCTTGTGTATAACAAAGATATTTTTGACAAATTTGCCGTTCCTTATCCGAAAGATCATATGACTTGGGATGATGTCATTGAATTGTCCAAGCGGGTCAACCGAGAAGACGGCGGGCAACAGTATACCGGTCTGGTTATCCAGTCTCCGCAATATATGGTCGAGCAGTTGGCCTTGAACTACACCGACAAGAACAATAAAGTGAATCTGTCGAACCCGCTTTTCAAAGAAATCTTCCGGGTGTACAACGACGCCTACAAAGCGATCGGCAAGGATCCGATCGGCGCGATCGCCGGGTTCCAGAAGGACAAGAATGTGGCGATGTTCGCGGGCAATGTGCGGGCGTTGATCGAGGACGCGACCCGAGACAAGGCTAACCAGCCGAATTGGAATATCGTGACGTTCCCAAGCTTCAAGGGGCATCCCGATATCGTACCGCCGATCGTCGGTATCTACGCCGTCTCTTCAATCAGCGAACATAAGGACGAGGCACTGCAGTTGATCGATCTTTTGCTGGGCGACGAACTGTCCAAGGATATTGTGGATCAATATATGAATCCCGTCTTTTCCACTGAGATGAACACCAATGCGGTGAAAGCCGTGAAACAATCGCTGTATACAACCGGGGAATACGACTCGGACGGGAACAAGCTGCTCACTAAGTATGTCCGTGATGTGAACAAGGGCGGGGACGTCAATACGGCGATTCGTGAAATGCAAGACGAGTTGCAGAAGACGATTGATGAGCAGAAATAAGTAACGAGCGAGATGCGAAAAAGGTATGGGGCCAAACGCCGGAGCGGCGTGTGTCCCATACCTTTTTCATAAATTCAGGGGATTAATTCGTCGAGGATCTCATGAAGCCGGGCAATCGAAGCAAGGCGACAGCCAGTCCGACTAAGCCGAACAGCAGCAGCACCGCGGTCGAGCCGATCACGCCGCCGATATGCGAGCCGTGCGCGAAGATATTGAGCAGGGACTGCTGGGCCCAATATTGAGGAGTGAAATGTCCGATCGTCTGCACGATTTTCGGCAGCATCGAAGAAGGGACCCATAAGCCGC
>JAJFMO010000166.1 GCA_020697475.1 Paenibacillaceae bacterium
ATGATGCGAATATGGGGGTTGGAACAGTGCGTTTGCTGAACGTTGGAGATGCACGATACTGCCGACTAACCAACCTTATGGCACTGTCGATTTAATGTGGGTTCCATATCTTTGGTTACCGTAACTATCTCGCCTCTCTGCTCCGTTTCCGCACCATTAGTTTGTAGGAACATGGAACGAAATGGTTCGCGAGCATACAGCTGAATAGCCGTAAACCCATTGGGTCACGTGGTAATTGGTCTGGTTAACGGCAACCGTTAAGTGGGTTAGGGAGCGTCAGGTTTGGTCGGTTAGCGGCTGAGAAGCCGTTAAAACGTAGGGGTAAGCACAGTTTGTTGGGGTTTGCAGCAAATTAGCTGTTATCCAGATAGGGGAGTGAAGGGTTAGAAAGCAAATGGGTTTTATTGAAATAACGTGGGGTGTGGATGAATGAGGTTTGGTACTTATAATAGTCGAAATGAATTAGTAGGTTAAAGCTCCCCATGGGCACATAATCCTTGAAAAAAAGGCCAATAATGGCTTTAACATGCCCACAGGAGCACAACTTACATAGGTTAAGGCCAGTAATTTAAATCTCCAATGGACGAGCAATCGCACGAAATAAGGCCAAATATGGCCTTATTTCGCACCGCAACAGCCACCGCCGATCGCAAACGCTAAGCCTTCAACGCTAGCCACCACGAGCCAACGCGCGGACTCCCTTCACCGTATCCACGCTCGCTCGGCTTCGCCTCGCTTACCGCGAATACACGAGCGGGTTCAGCTCGCTAGCCGCTACATCGCCCGGCGCGAGACCCGGCAGCCACGACTTCAAATCGTTCTTGCGCGCGTTGCTGTCCGGCTCCACCACTTTCGCCCCGTCGGCGAAATAGATGACCGTCATCACCTCGCGCATCGTGTCTGTCGGGTTGCCCGGCGCACTATGCAACGTCCAACCATAATGGAACGTGGCATCACCCGCCGCCATCGCTCCATGCGTCACCGTCGCAAGTCCGGTGCCTTCAATATACTCCGCCAGAGATTTGTGCGACTCGTCCGAGATGACCGCTTTGCTGACGAAGCCTTTGCGATGCGACCCGTCGGCGAACGTCATCGAGCCGACTTCCTCGCCGATCGGCACGAGCGGCATCCACATCGTGACCGTATTGGGCGTATCGAGAGGCCAATAAATTTGATCCTGATGCCAGGGCGTGTGCCCGCCGCCGGCTTCCTTAAACAGCGCCTGATCGTGATAGATGCGAACCCCGTCCACACCCATCAAATCGGCGGCAATCTTGGCGAAGCGGCGCGCCAGGACAAATTTGCGCACAATCTCCCTCGCTTCTCCGTCTCCTTTTTTCCACAAATTAATGATTTGTAAAAAAGCTCTGCCATACGTATCCCGCTCGGACAATGGAGTATGCTGCCGGTTCAACTTGCGCACCAACTCGTTAATCGCCGGACGCACGATCGCAATCCCACCTTCGTCGGCCACCCCGCGCAAACAAATATGTCCCCGCTCCTGAAATTGCTGAATTTGCCCGTCCTGCAAGCTGTAGTCGCGGTCCAACACGGACAACCCTTCCCCATGATTGATAGAATTCATAAGCTCACTCCTCTTTTCTTTGCTTCAATTATATCTGTGGATGAAAAGCTTGGCATGGTGAAAGCCGACTAAATTTATTGTCAAAATGAACTTTCGATGAGCCTGCGAAAATTTATGTATCATTAAGTGTTCGTTCATACTGAATTCACATACGCCATCTAAAGTGAATAGCAAGCTAAATAACATGAACATCCCGGAGGGAGGAACGAGAATGAGATTGCTGCGCAGCAAGTTATGGTTGTCCGTAATCGCTGCAATCCTTCTATGCGGTTCCGGCAGTTACTATTATTATACTCTTCAGAAGCCGCAGAAAAAAACTGCAAGCGTACAAGAAAAGGTCGCCACGGTGAAAAAGGGGTCAATCCGTTCGACCGTATCCGGAACGTCCCAATTCGAAGCTCAGGATATGCAAAATGTGATCGCACCCGCGGACGGGACGATCAAAGCGATGAACCTGACCAAAAATCAGGCCGTGGCGAAAGGCGATGTGCTTGTACAAATTTCCGACCCTTTGGCGGAGACGAACATGCAAGCCGCACAATCGTCGCTCACGCAAATGGAGAAAGATTTAGCCGATTTGCAAAATCAACGAAACAATTTGGCAGTGATCGCACCGGCCAGCGGGAAAATGACGTTGTCCGGCAACCTCGACAGCGGCTCCAATGTCGGCAAAAATTCACGAATCGGCTCGATATCCAATACCTCCTCTTTCACCGCGAAGCTGCCGTTCAACTACGAAGATGCGACTCAACTGAAGCAAGGCGATAAGGTCGATTTGTCGATCGACGGCTTTTTGCTTACGAAGACGGGCGTTGTGCAATCGGTCGACTCGCAGACGAAAGCCGATGCGACAGGCGGCAGATTGGCGATTGTGAATATTTCGGTCAAGAACGACGGAACGCTTGATGCCGGCATGAACGTCAAGGGCACCGCGGACATCAACGGACGCGCCGTCGATTCGCAAGGAAAAGCCGCGTTGGATTATGTGACGGTGACACCGGTATTTTCGGTTGCTTCCGGTACAGTCCAAGAGTTGAAAGTAAAGAACGCCGCTTATGTTAACCAAGGCGACACTATCGCCACGCTGATCAACGATACGATCGACGATCAAATCGCCGACAAGCAGGCGTCGATCGAGCGGCAAAAGCTTACGGTCCAAGACACAACAGAGAAAGTGAACGAGCTTACGCTCACCGCACCGTTCGACGGCGTCTTCTCCACCGACTTTGCCAACAAGAAGACGAACGTGCTGGCCAGCTATCCGGTCGGCTCGAAAGTCGTCGCCCAAACGGTGTTCGGCGCAGTAGCGAGCCTCGATTATATGCAACTGCCGATTCAAGTCGACGAAATCGACTTGCCGAATATTAAAGTCGGCGCCAAGGCGATCGTGAAGGTCGACGCCCTTCCGAATCAAATGTTCCAAGGCGAGCTGACGCAATTGTCGACCGTCGGGACAACGACCAACGGGGTCACCTACTTCGATGCAGTGCTTTCGGTGAAAAACGCCGGCGATCTCCGCTACGGGATGACGGCCACCGCCGACATCATCATCGCTGACAGATCCGATGTGCTGACCGTGCCGATCGAAGCGGTGCATCAACGCGGCGGCAAACACTATGTCACTTTGAAAGATGACGATGGAACGAATAAGGAACAGGAAGTGGAGATCGGCGCGCACGACAGCACCAATATCGAAATTACAAAAGGCTTGAACGAAGGCGATAAAATCGTCGCCAGCGCAAGCTCCAGACAGCGGCAAACAGGCAGTCCGGATCAAGTTCAGCAGCTTCGCCAGCAATTCCAAGGCGGCGCTGGCGGTGCAGGTGCTACTGGAGGCGCGGCGGGCAGAAACGGTGGAGCAGGCGGCCAAGGCGGCGGAGCGGTGAATTTCGGCGGTGGCGGCAACTTCGGCGGCGGTGGCCGTGGCGGTGGCGGCTGATCTTATGGGCCCTGACCCGAAGCTCCGAACGGACAGGAGGGAACAACGGATGGATAATATGATCGAGCTTGAACATATCGTCAAAACGTATCAACGCGGCGCCGAAACGCTCCACATCTTAAAGAGTGTGTCGCTGACCGTGGCTCGCGGCGATTTCGTGGCGATCGTCGGTCCCAGCGGTTCGGGCAAGTCTACGCTGATGAATACGATCGGCCTGCTCGATGTGCCGGATTCCGGGACGTACCGGCTCGACGGCGTGCTCACGAGCAACATGAGCGACAACGGCTTGGCCGAGCTGCGCAACCGAAAGATCGGGTTTATTTTTCAGCAATTCAACTTGCTGCCCCGACTGACCGCCCTGGAAAACGTCGAATTGCCGATGATCTATTCCGGGATCGGCAAGAAGGAACGCCGGGAACGGGCGCTCGTCGTGCTTGAGCGGCTTGGGATGGGCGAGCGCGGCCACCACAAGCCGAGCGAGCTGTCCGGAGGCCAGCAACAGCGGGTGGCGATCGCCCGGGCACTGGCCGGCAACCCGTCGCTCATGCTGGCCGACGAACCGACCGGAGCGCTCGATTCCAAGACGAGCGCCGAGGTGCTGGAGCTGATTGTCCAGCTCAACCGGCAAGGCAACACGATCGTGTTGATTACCCACGATATGCATATCGCCGAGAATGCCAGGCGTATCGTGACGATCCGAGACGGAGAGATTGTCAGCGACGAACGGCTGGACGGCGCGCCCTCCGAACGACTGACTGAAGCGGTGAGCCGATGAGAACGATCGAACTCGTCGTTATGGCGCTGAGGGCGATTCTCGGCAACCCGATGCGGACCATTTTGACCATGTTGGGTGTGATTATCGGTGTCAGCTCCGTCGTCACACTCGTGGCGATCGGCCAAGGCGCGCAGGTGCAAATTGAGAAGCAGTACGAAAATTTGGGCACGAATTTGATCGTCGCCAACGTCCTCGGACGCGGTCGGGCGCAACAGCTCGACTATAACGACCTGATGCAGCTGGAGATGCTCCCGGAAATCGGGGCTATGGCGCCGACGGTGAATAAGAACAATTCGAACGTCAAGTTTGAGCATAATGAAGACCAATTTAACGTGGTCGGAACGAACGATAGGTACCTTGAGATGATGAAAGGCGAAATGGCTTCCGGGCGGTTTCTGGTCGATGGAGATCTCGAATTCCGCAGCTCAGTCGCTGTCCTCGGCAGTGAGACGGCCACCACGTTGTTTCCCGGGGAAGATCCGCTCGGCAAGGTGGTTACGATCGAAGGTATCAGTTTTAACGTCATTGGAGTCATGCAGAAGAAAGGCTCGACAATCGGCGGCACTTCCCTCGATACTTCGGTCATCGTTCCGCTGGAGACAGCGCGCAGGACGTTCAAGATCGGCTCGATCACCACAACCTATGTGGAAGCGGCGACCAAGGACGATTTGACCCAGGCGCAAACCACTTTGACCCAATACTTGACTTACAAATTCAAGAGCAGCAATGGATTTCGGCTGTTGAACCAGGATCAGTTGATGAACGCTCGGGTCGCTGCGTCCAGCACGCTCACGAATCAGTTGATCAGTGTCGCTTGTATTTCGCTGTTGGTCGGCGGTATCGGCATTATGAACATTATGCTTGTGACGATCAGCGAACGGACACGGGAGATCGGCATTCGCAAATCGATCGGCGCCAAGCGCCGCAACATCCTGCTGCAGTTTCTCGTCGAAGCGGCGGTCATCAGCAGTCTGGGCGGATTGATCGGGCTCATTCTCGGTTGCGCTCTGTCATGGGCGATACCGCTCATCAATCCGGCGCAAGCGACGAAGCTGTCGCTCGATGTAGGCATTTATGCGTTCTTGTTCTCGGCGCTGGTCGGCATCATCTTCGGCCTCTATCCCGCTAACAAAGCGTCCAAATTGCGTCCGATCGACGCGCTCAGATTCGATTAATGTTTACAGATTTGAAGGAGGCGTTAGACATGAATAAAAAAGTACCGTTATTTATGGCCGTCGCGCTCGCCTTGGGGTTCACGGCCGCAGTACCGCCTGTCGCGGTATTCGCGGGCCCTACGGGAGTGTTTCTCTCCGACGACACGTATTTCACCTTGCAAAATGCCACTTTAGCGTCCGGCACGGATGCCGCTTCGCTGCAATTTTCGTTGAACTTGCACAACGGGGGCAGCGACGAAATCGACTTCAACCATTACGGCGCTACGGTCGTCGACGCCGCCGGCAACACGTATTCCGCTCGGCTGACGAGCAAGCAAAGCGCCCGCGTCTTACCGGGTCAAGACAAGCAATTCCGCTTCTTTTCTTCGGTAGCGCCCGATGAAACTGCAGATCAGCTGCAAGTAAACGTGTTCGCTTGGGACGATTCCGCTACTTCCATGCAATCGCTCGGGAATTTGCCGGTCGATGAAGCGATCGACGGCGAGCAGGACGCAACCCGGCAAGCGGTGCTTCGCTTAAGCGACATCGATGCCACGTATCCAGGGGATGCGGTTGTGACGTTTCAAGTAGCCGGAAGCTATCGGATCGCAGAAAATGGGAAAAGCTATATCTACAGCGAATTGTATGCGACGAACGGCGGATCGGCCTCCCTCACTTTGCCCTCTGCGTTGCAGTTTAAGCTGATCGACGGTCAATCGCTGTCTTACAATGCGACTGTCACCGGCGGCAGCCCGACGCTGCTGCCGAATCAGCCGGCCAAGCTCGCCTTGAAAACCGAGGTGCCTGGCGACTTCGCGCTTGACCAATCGATATTGCAATGGGTGGCCAAAACGGATGCCAGCGAGAATGTCGTGGCCGGCGTCGAGCTGTCCGGCACGGAAGGAGCGCTTGAGCTCGGCCAAGAGCAACCCATAACCGCCTCCGGCAGCTCCAGCACGCTCGTCGTGCGGGCGGACAGCGCATCGGCGGTTACTCAATCCGATGGAGTCCACGTGCAAACGACCGTGGTCGTTCGCAACGACGGCGACGAGTCGGCCGGCGTCCCGATGATCAAAGGCGCGTATCAATTTGGGAGCAGCGGCAGCATGACGGCCGGCAGCGACCAGAGCGCTACGCAAGCTTATTTGGCGCCGAAGGAGACGGTCAACTTGCATTTTGCAGCATTGCTACCGCCGAATACCGATCCAGGCACTGCCAGCCTCGTGCTGATGGCCAATGGCAATGAAGCGCAGACGCCGACAGCGAACTCAACCAGTTCCGCAGGTGCATCGTCCGGCACTGCCTCGGGGTCAGCCGGCAGATCCGGCACGACCGGCACCTCAAGCACTTCCGGTTCCTCTGGCGCCTCCGGTTCCAGCTCTGCTGCCACGGGAGACGGTTACTCGCCTTTTGCGTGGATCAGCTTAACCGGAGTCCTAGTGCAAACAAACCCGCTGCTCTCTGCCCGCGATTACGTCTTCGGCGCTCCGCTGATCATGTCGCCCAACGGGTTGATTGACAAGAACATGGATGTCGCTCTGGAAGAGCTGCACATGCATGCCAACAGCGACTTTGGATACAATACCGCCATCGCCAAGTTCAAGCTGACGAACAACGGCAATACGCTTCTTGCGGCGCCCAACTTCGGAGTCGATCTGGTGAACTCGTCTGGCATCACCTATCAGGGCGTTAGGCAGACGACCGTTGCCGAGCAAATTTTGCCGAACACCAGCTATGTCGTCACTTATTCGTTCTTCTTGCCGGCAGGCGAAACCGGAGAAAATCTCGCGATGAACCTCGTCGACGCCGCCACGCTTGCTCCGAACAAACTGACCATCGG
>JAJFMO010000167.1 GCA_020697475.1 Paenibacillaceae bacterium
GGCTGAAAGAATGAAACTGGATTGGGTCGCGGGCGAACAAGGCCAACGGGTTATTGTCGATGGCGAGGACGTCACGGAGCAGATCCGTTCGATCGAGGTAAATCGCCGCGTTTCGCTCATTTCGCAGATCGCCGGGGTTCGCAAGTTGCTTGCGCAGATGCAGAGGAAGATGGCGGATCGC
This sequence comes from Paenibacillaceae bacterium, assembly GCA_020697475.1. Lineage (GTDB taxonomy): Bacteria > Bacillota > Bacilli > Paenibacillales > NBRC-103111 > JAJFMO01. The sequence goes on from JAJFMO010000167.1 coordinate 182, forward strand.
AAAGGGGTCGTGATGGACGGCCGCGATATCGGCACGCATGTGCTTCCGGATGCCGATGTGAAAGTGTTCCTGACCGCATCGGTGCAGGAGCGGGCCATACGGCGTTACCGGGAGATGCAATCGGCCGGCCAGGAAATCAGCCTGGAGCAGCTGGAAGCGGATATCGCAGAGCGTGACCGGATGGACGAGCAGCGCGAGATCGCCCCGCTCGTTCGCGCCAAGGACGCCGTACTGCTCGATTGCACATCGCTGTCGATCAACGAAGTAGTGGACGAGATTTTGGCGTTGTGCCGGAACAAAGCGGACGGAGGTGGTTAAGCTATGCTTTATTCGATCGGCCAGACCCTATGCCGGATCCTCTTCTACGGAATTTTCCGGCTGAAAGTGATCGGCCGGGAGAATATCCCCGCGACGGGCGGGGTGATTCTGTGCTCCAACCATACGAGCAACCTCGATCCGCCGCTGCTTGGGACTCCTGTCCCACGCAAAGTGCGCTTCATGGCCAAGGCCGAGTTGTTCAAAGTGCCGCTGCTTGGGGCAATCATTCATGCGGTCGGGGCGTTCCCGATCAAGCGCGGCGGTGTGAGCAAGGAATCGCTTCGGCTTGCTGCGAGCATCTTGGAAGAGGGCGGGGTGCTTGGTGTTTTTCCCGAAGGGACGCGCAAAGGCAGCGAAGTCGGGAAGCGTGGCGCGGCGAGCTTGGCTCTGCGTTCCGGAGCGCAAGTGGTGCCGGTGGCGATCATCGGTAAGTATATTCCGTTTAGGCGGATGAAAATTATTTACGGAAAGCCGCTCGACCTGTCGTCTTGCCGGGATGGCGGCGCCAAAGCCACGGAGCAAGCTACCGAGCTGATCATGCAGAACATTCGCCGACTGATTGCCGAGAATAGGGATTAGAAGCTCTTTGAGGAACATTTTACATAAAAAATTGCTTCGAATGAATGGAAATGGTATCTTGGAACTATACTACACTATTACATGGAGCTTTTTACCCGAGGATGCACTCATAATACGTTCGGGTTGTCAGGAAAGAGGAGGGTTAACTCAATGACAGAAGAAATCAAAGTCAAAGAATCCGAAGAAAAGAGCCAGGCGGCGGAGCAACAAGCGGAGACGCAGGCTGACGCAGCCGACCAGGCGCAAGAGAGCGAAGCGGCCGTGGATCAACACGAGCAGTTGACCGGCATGACCAAGCTGAAGAAGGGCGATATCGTCAAGGGGACGATCGTCAAGGTCGACAACGACCAAGCATATGTGAACATCGGGTACAAATACGACGGGGTGATTCCGATTCGCGAATTGTCCAACTTGCAGATCGAGAACGCCGCTTCCGCCGTTCAAGTTGATCAGGAAGTGGAGCTGAAGGTTGTGACGATCGACGACGAGAAAGAGAAGCTGATCTTGTCCAAGCGCCTCGTTGACGGGGAGAAAGCTTGGGATGAGCTGCAGCAGAAGATGGACAGCGGCGAAATTATCGAAGCGACCGTTGCCGACGTGGTGAAGGGCGGTCTCGTGGTCGACGTCGGGTTGCGCGGTTTCGTGCCGGCATCGATGGTCGAACGGCATTTCGTCGAGGACTTCTCCGATTACAAGGGTCGCGGCTTGCGCCTTAAGGTCAAGGAATTGGATCGCGAGAAGAACAAAGTGATCCTGTCGCAGAAGGACGTGCTTGACGTCGAGTTCGAGGAGCGCAAGAAGGAAGTGATTTCCAGTCTTTCCGTGGGGCAGGAGCTCGATGGCACCGTACAGCGGCTCACTCCGTTCGGGGTGTTCGTGGACATCGGCGGGATCGACGGACTGGTACATATATCGGAGCTGGCGTGGCATCATGTGGAGAAAGCTTCGGACGTAGTCAAAGAAGGCGACCAAGTCAAAGTGAAAGTACTGAAGCTCGATCCGGATGCCGAGCGCATCAGCTTGAGCATCAAGGCGACCCAGGAAGGGCCGTGGGATCGGGTGGACAAGGAGTTCGCCATCGGCTCGACGGTAACCGGCACGGTTAAGCGGCTTGTCGGCTTCGGGGCGTTCGTGGAGATTGCTCCCGGGGTGGAAGGGCTCGTCCATATTTCGCAAATTTCCCACAGCCATATCGGCACGCCTCATGAAGTGCTGAAGGAAGGCCAGGAAGTGAGCGCAAAAATTCTTGACATCGACAAAGCGAACAAGCGCGTCAGCTTGAGCATCAAGGAAACGTTGGACGCTCCCGCTCCATCGCCTCGCGCGGAGAAGGGCAGCAGAGGCGGCGGCGAGAAGTACGAGCTGGACAACCAGAGTTTGAATCTGACGCTCGGCGAGCGGTTCGGGGACAAGCTGAGCAAGTTCAAGTAAGTTAATCGTTCGCGAGTTAACCGGCAGGCTATTAGGCTTGCCGGTTTTTTGCTGTTAACATCTGTATCTGTCACATCCCAACATCCACCCTTACACTGCCTCCTTTGACCGCCCGTTTACCCCTGACACGAGGCCTCCACCCACGCGATTTCGGCTAGAGGGAAGCTCTAACGGCCACCACTGCAGCTTACAACCATAAAACCCCCTGGGTTCAGCCCAATCTGAGCTCTAAGCCGCCGTGGTGTCCGTTAGCCAACTAAATCGTCTATCTAATCGCTCTAATCTGCCACCATGTCCGTTACAGGGTCGCAACGCGCAACCACGTTCACCAGATCAACCTTCCACTTCATCCACACAAACTTGAGCTTATTTCGGGGATTTTCCCCACTTTTTTAGTCTAACGATTCTGAGCGACTGCGCCGCAGGCCGCCAGCCAGCTTCCCTTTTTTTAATTAGAAGGAGGAAGGGCAAACTCCGGGGGGCGAGGTATGGGGTGAAGAAGCGAGAGCGTCCGCCTTTTGAAATCGTGTAGATTCATCTAAAAATTCTATTCCTATTACGCGATTTCAACGCGGTCGGAACCCCATACCTCGCCCCCCAATCCTCCCGCCTACTTTATTCCTTTTTACTTTTTTCCTTTCCACATCCCACGCCATTCCTCCTTCTCGCCCCCGCCGATAGAATGCCGCCTAATTGCTCATACTAAAGGCACCCATGGAAACCAAGCAAACATCCGAGAAAAGAGGAAACTGATGAATCCCGGATATTTGACGTTCATTCTGGTCAGCGTCATCGTGATCCTGCTCGCCTGCGGCTGGAAGGAATTTTTGCTCCCGGGCGTATCGAACAAGCGGCTCGCCCTGTTTTTCGCCGTCTGGCTTGGCGGCAATGGGATTGTCTTGAGCCTTGGATCCGTTCACCTGACCTTAAGCTATGCAGTCGTCGCCGGTTTGTCCCTCGTCCTGCTGAAAACTGCCGGCGATGTCAAGCAATCGCTCGGACTCGTGATGGTCAGTCTGTTGATCGCTGCCTGCGACTATTTGTTCCTGGAGATCTACAGCGTCAACCCGTTCATGACCGTCATCGACAAACGAGCCGATATCGCCTTGATCCTCGGTTCGGTAGGGGTGTTGCTCAACCGCCATCCGTATCGGCAAATGATGATCCTATCGCTCGCCTTGCTGTTGGGCGAAGCTTGGTATCAAGTATCCCACTTCGCCACGAAACCGATCAAGTTGGGAACGGCCGATTTTATGGATCAATGGTGGCTGACGATCTTTGCGACGAGGGTCGCAACGGCAACGGTTCAAGAGGGCTATCGCCGAAGCAAACGAATGATGCGAAATTTGGCGAACAGGAGGGAACGGGAATGGAAGGAATGAATCAAGCGTTGTTTCAATCCCCTTACTTGAACGGAATATTGGAAGGGCTGATCTTCGGCATCGTCTCCCGACTCAGTATGTTAAGAACCGACTACCGGCAATATCCCACTCAGCCGCACGGTAAAATCATCCACATCTCGCTCGGCGTCATAGCCGCCGGTCTAGGCGCGATCGCCGTCCCGGCATTGTTGGAGAAAAACTACACGGCTGTCACGTTCCTGTCACTCGCCGCCCAGCAGTTCCGGGATGTGCGCAAAATGGAGCGGGATACGCTCAACCAGATCGATCATATGGAGCTTGTCCCACGCGGCACGGTGTATATCGAAGGAATCGCCATGGTGTTTGAGGGGCGGAATTACCTGGTCATTTTCACATCGTTGGTTTCCAGCTTGTTCTGTGTATTGTTCAACTGGTATTGGGGCATCGTGGCAGGTTTCGTCGCTCTCTTCATAGGAAAAGTGTTCATGGCCGGAAAAACCGTCTCGCACATCGCAGACATCAAACCGGCTCAAGTGATCGTCAAGGGAGCCGAATTGTATGTGGACGACATCTATATCATGAACGTCGGCCTCGCCGATTCCCAGGACAAAATTCGTGAGCACGGGATGGGGCTGATTTTCAATCCGAAAAATAAAAACTGCCGGGTCACGTTGACCAATCTCGGACAACGGCAAGCCATTCTCCATGATTTATCCAATATATTGGGGATTTATCGGGATTCCGGGGACCCATCGCTCGTGCCGATGGCCAAATTGGACTTAAACGACGGACGGCTAGGCGTCTTCTTCCTGCCGCAGGATCATGAGATGGACAGGGCGCTGATCGCCGCCGGCAAAGTGCCGGTGCTGGAAAGCACAGTGCGGATGCCTTCGGAAAGCAAAGCCGGGCAAGGAAAGGCGGGATTTAAATGAGCAAAATACTTGCGGTGGTCGCGCTGGATGATTCGAAAGTGAAGGGCGGAGGGGCATCGACGTTTTACGTAAGCGGGGAGGAAGAATTGCAGAAGACGGCTTTCATGCTGGAGAAAATTCTCGACGCTTCGGCTCACGATCTGAAGAACGGTTCGATCATTATCGTCGACCATGCGAACCACGGCGATCATTAGCGGTAGCATTGACATCGAAGCAAGGCTACACTTTGTGGGGTAATTTTGCTATGATAGGAAAGCATCGGAAATCAAGGTACGGCTTGCAGGAGTTGAGAATTGGATGGCAAATCCGGTCGTGGCTATAGTTGGCCGACCTAACGTCGGGAAATCGACGATATTTAACCGAATCATCGGGGACAGGATGGCGATCGTCGAGGATCGTCCAGGCGTCACCCGGGATCGGCTGTATGGGCATGCGGAATGGTTGACACACCGTTTCAGCCTGATCGATACCGGCGGGATCGAAACCGGCGGTGAAGACGAGCTGCTTCAATCGGTCAAAGTTCAAGCGGAGCTCGCAATTGATGAGGCGGATGCGATTATTTTTCTCGTAGACGCCAAGGCGGGAGTAACGGCGGCGGACGCGGAAGTGGCGGAGATTTTATATCGCGCCCGCAAGCCGGTTGTGCTGGCCGTCAATAAGGTGGACAATGTCGGTCGTCAGGAAGAAGTGTATGAGTTCTACAACCTGGGCTTTGGGGATCCGATTCCCGTTTCGGGAGCGCACGGACTCGGTTTTGGCGATTTGCTTGATGCGGTAGTCGCCCATCTGCCGAAGGACCAAGGGGACGAATACGGGGAAGACGTGATCAAGGTGGCGCTGATCGGGCGGCCGAACGTCGGCAAGTCGTCACTTGTCAACGCGATTCTAGGCGAAGAGCGGGTCATCGTCAGCCATGTAGCAGGTACAACGCGCGATGCGATCGATTCGCCCTTTGAGCGTGATGGGCAGAAGTACGTGATCATCGACACAGCGGGAATGCGCAAACGCGGCAAAGTGTACGAGGCGACCGAGAAGTACAGTGTCATGCGGGCCATGAAGGCGATTGAGCGGGCGGACGTCGTGCTTGTCGTCATCAACGGCGAAGAAGGGATCATCGAGCAGGACAAGCACATCGCCGGATTCGCCCATGAAGCGGGGAAGGCTGCGATGTTCGTCGTGAACAAGTGGGACGCGGTGGATAAGGACGACAAGACGATGCAGCGGTTCACTCAGCAAATCCGCGATCATTTTCTGTTCATGGACTATGCTCCAATCTTATTTGTCTCGGCGAAGACGAAGCAAAGGTTGAACAAACTGCTCCCTCTAATAGATAATGTGGCGGAGAATCATGCTCAGCGTATTCAGACGAGCCTGCTGAACGATCTGATCTCCGACGCCGTAGCTATGAACCCGCCTCCGTCGGATAAGGGCAAACGGATGAAGATCGGGTACGCGACGCAAGTGACGGTCAAGCCGCCGACGTTCGTCGTCTTTGTGAACGATCCTCAATTGTCGCATTTTTCGTATGAGCGGTATTTGGAGAATAAGATTCGGGCCTCTTTCAATTTCGAGGGCACGCCGATTCGAATGTTCATGAGAAAGAAAAACACGGAGGAATAACCGGTAAGCAACCGCGGAATAAAGGGGAAATTGGCTTGAGTTACGTATTGTGTATTGTTGTCGGATATTTGATTGGATCAATCAGCTTCAGCTATTTGTTCGGGAAAATGCTTAAAGGGATCGATATACGCCAGCACGGCAGCGGCAATGCCGGTGCGACCAATACGATGCGAGTGCTTGGCGTAGGCCCGGCTGTCACAGTTCTGCTGTTGGACGGGCTGAAAGGGGTTGCAGCGGTCGTCATTGCCCGATTGATCGCCCCCGATATGGCGGCGCCGGCGGTGCTGGCCGGCATCTTCGCCATTATCGGCCATAACTGGCCGATTTATTTCGGTTTTCGCGGCGGCAAAGGTATTGCTACAACGATCGGCGTGATGGCCACCTTATCGTTCTGGCCGGCGCTGATCGCAGGCGTCTTGGCCATCCTCGTCATCGCGATTACACGCATCGTCTCGCTTGGCTCGCTGCTGTTCGCGCTATCGCTTCCGATCGCCATCTTCGCCATGGATGTCCCCGACGCTCCGCTTATCGGCTCGGCCGCAGCGCTCGTGTGCGTGTTCGCCTTCGTACGGCATAGAAGCAATATCGTTAAGCTGATCCAGGGACGGGAGAATAAACTCGGATCGCGCGGGAAGATGGGGTAAAAGGAGGACGTGAGGTGATCAGGGCATGACGAACCGGCCACGGGAGAGGAAAACGGCGGTAGTCGTCGCCGGCAGCTGGGGGCTTGCTCTCTCCGGCGTATTGGCGGAACACGGACGAGAAGTTGCGTTATGGACCCGCAATGAGGAGCAAGTGGAGCATATCAACACGACGCGGACGAGCAGAGGCTTTCGGATAGCGCCTGAAATTTT
>JAJFMO010000168.1 GCA_020697475.1 Paenibacillaceae bacterium
GGCCGACGAAGCTGACGTGCACATGCCAAGGCGACTCGTCCGGCACCTCGTCGATAAAGCGGCAAGCTTGAGCGCCGATGTAGCTGTCGTGGAAGGAGGAGGCGGGCAGCTTGGATGGCTGGGCGTGCCAGGACGGCTTGCCTTTGCGCTGGCGCATGTCGTCCACATAAGTCTCCAGCAGCCCCTGCTCCTGCAGAAACTTCTGATACGGACCGGCCAGCGCGAAGCTGTCCTCGCTCTTCATCTCCAGCTTCGGCCGCGACGCGTTGCCCTTGCCCTCCACCTCATGCGGATCGGTGAAGCCGAAGTGGTACATAATCGGCAAATCCCCTCGCTCGCCATAGAAATGGTCCGCCTTATGCAGATCCGTCTTGCCGACGATGGCCACCCGGTAGCCCGCTCGGCGCAATGCCTGATAATACGTCGGATGATCAAGCGGATAATTGCGCTTATTATTCAGCGCGCCAATGCGGTGCGGCAGCATCCCTGAAGCCAGCGACGCGCGACTCGGCGCGCAAACCGGGCTGTTGCAGGACGCCTGCGCAAACAGCACCCCCCGCTTCGCCAAAGCGTCAATGTTCGGCGTATTTACGTAATCAGGATTGCGACAACTCAACCACTCCGCCCGGTGCTGATCGGTCATAATCAGGAGCAGATTCGGCCTCCTGTTGCTGTTGCCGTTGCTGTTCCTGTTCCTGCTGGCGCCGTTTCCTCTGTTTTCCCCCATCCCACTCCACTCCTTCTATAGAAAAAGTCCTCGTACGTAAAACGTTACGCATCAATGCAGCCCGCGCGGCAGCAAATCGTTGACGAGCCGCGCCCGCTTCAGCGGCGCCAGCTTCGACCCCGGCGCCACCGGCTTCAGCCGGCCGCCTTCCACTGCGGGGTCGTCGCCCCGCGCAGACAACCTCGCGGCGAGCTCCTCCCGCCACCGCGTCAACACATCGCTGCGCCTGCCCGCCAGGTTGTGCAGCTCGTCTTGGTCTTGCTCGAGGTCGAACAGCAGCTCGACCCCGTCTTGCTCGAACCAGATGTACTTCCACTTCCCATCAGTCAACATCAGCGAGCGGGAGCCGGGCGTCCCGAACTCGCCCAGCATCCGCTCCCGCACCTCGGCGCAGTCGCCCCGCAACAGCGGCAACAAGCTCTGGCTTCCCACATGCTCCGGCACTCCTGCACCCATTACGCCAGCCAGCTCCAAGCACGTCGGCAATATGTCCTGCAAGCCTACGAGCGCCTCCGACACCTGGCCGGGCATCCACTCGCCGCCGACCCAGGCGTCGAGATCGCCGCGGATCGGCGGAGTGACGATCAGCGGGATGCCGCAAGCCCCGCGCAGGAAATTCGATTTCGCCCACAAGCCGTGGTCGCCCAGGTTGTCGCCGTGGTCCGAAGCGAAGATGAACCACGTATTCTCCAGCATTCTCTCTTCGCGCAGGGTGCCGATGATACGATTCAGCTGCCGGTCTATCTGCGTCACTAACGAATAGTACGCACGCAACGTGAGGCTGCGCTTCAACCCTCCCATCGCCGCGTCGGGAAACTGTGCCAGCTTCTTCTCGTGGTAGATCGGATGGTTGTCCGTCCAATCCCCGATCACCGGATCGGGAAACTCTTTCACGCCTTCATAGATGGCCAGGTCGCGGATGAGCGGCACGAGCGGCGGATGCGGGGCGGTGAACGACGCCCACACGAACAGAGGCCGCGTCCAGTCCCGGCGCTTGATCGCCTTGCACGTCTCGAAGCCGATCCACTCGCTTGGATGCAAATAGTCCGGCAAGTGCCACGGGGCCATGCCGTATTCGTTGTTGGCCATGCCGTGAGCGAACGCCTGTCCGCTGTACCCTTGCTCGGCGAGCCATTCCTCGTAATCGCCGTAGCCGCGATGTTCGCCCGTCGTCTGGCCGAACAAGCGTCCCTCCTCCCACAGCTGCATGCTGTGGAAGCCGTAGTGGCAACGCTCCGGGTACACGTGCATCTTGCCGATCGCCCGCGTCTCGTAGCCCGCGTCGCTGAGGAGCTGCGGCAGCGTCTCGCGCACCGGCAGTCGGTAACCGGGCTTGCCCCCGGTATTGCCGAGCCGATATCCTTCCATGCCGGTCATGATCATCGCCCGCGCCGGAATGCATACCGGCGTCGTCGAGATCGCCCGGGCAAACCGTATGCCGCGCTTGGCCAGCAGATCGATATGCGGCGTCTGAATAATCGGGTGCCCGGCACATCCCAAGTGATCGCCGCGCAGTTGATCACATGTAATGAATACAATATTGGGCTGATCCATCGTCTACTCGTCTTCTCCTTTACGCTTGCCGAATTTTTCCCGGTATTGCCCCGGTGTCATGCCTTCCATATTGCGAAAATACCGAATGAACGCCGCGGAGCTGTTATAATGCAGCTTCTTTGCGATATCCGCGATCGTCATCGCCCCTTCCTGCAACCATTGCTTCGTCATGTTCAGCCGATATTTGGCCACGTATTCGCTGAAGTTGACGCCTGTTTCCTGTTTGAACAGCTTGCTCAAATAGCTTGGATGCACCTGCAGTTCGACTGCGCAAGCCTCCAAAGTCGGATTAAGCTCGAACTGCTCGCGGATCATCGCGACGACCGCCGCCACCTGGCGGCCTTCCTGCGTCTCGCGGCGGTTTTCAAGCCCGTTAAGGACCGGGAAAACCACCGATTCGAGGAACCATCTGCCGGTTTGCTCGAATGTCTGCATCCGGTTCAGTTCATCGAAGATCGGGCGGGAGGACAGCACTTTTCCCGCACGGTCTTCGTCATCCTCGACCAATTCCAGCACCCGGATCAGCAGCTTGCCGACCATCCACTGAAACCGGGCGAACTCCGGCGAGCTCATCCCCGCTTCTCTCATGAACTCCCGCAGCAGCTCCGCCGCCCAATCGGCCTGCCCCATCCTAAGCGCGTCGAGAAGCTCCTTCTCAAGCCGCGCCGGGTAAATACTGCCAAGCTTGCGATCCCGGTCCGCTTCATCAAGATGAACGATGATGCCAGTGCCGAGGCGAAACCGCAGCTTGAGCGCTTCCAACGCCTCTACATAGGCGGTATCCGCCAGCTCCAGTCGCTCAAAGCTGCGACTGATGCCAATGCTCACTTCCGCCCGGAACAACCGGTGCGCCGACTCTTGAATCGACCGGGCAGCGTCGTCCAGGCGTCTGCTGAACGACTCTTCTCCTTCCCCGCTCACGCCCTCTTCTTCGCGGCCGATCAGCACCGTCACCTGCGATTGCCCGATCAGCACAGGGTCGAGCCGATCGCTTGCCGGAATGAGCTCGCCGACGATGTTGCTGATCGCAAATAACAACAGGTCCTCTTCGCTCTCGCGGAATTTGCCTTCCTCCATGGCGTCGATTTGCAGGGCGAATACGGCATACTGCTCCCCGTCCGACGGCAGCCCGAGCATCTTGAGCCGCTCCAGCGCCTCGGCGGAGCCGATCTGGCCGAACAGCAGCTTCAGCACGAACCATTCGCTCAACTGTCGATGATGGTCGCGGATTTGGTTGCGCAGCTGCTCGTCCGTACTAAGCAGCGTCTGGAACCGTTCTTCAATATACGAAAACTCATCCCTGGAAGCGTTCCCGGGAACGGGCGACTCCGGCCCCATCTTGCTCACAAACTTGTACAGCCGACCGATCGGGTTGTACATGCGCCGCGCCCCGACCCAAATAATCCCCGCCGTGACCAAGAAGATCGCGAGGCATGTAAGGAACGTGATCCAGCCGATCGTTCGCGAATCCCGGGTCATCTCGGTTAACCCCAGCACCGATACATAGTACCAGCCATTGTAGTCGGACTTGGCATAAAGCACCGCCACATCGCGCGCCGCCCGCATCTCGAATGCGCCTTGCGCCGCGCCTGCATGCCGCTTCACCTCGCCGGACAGCGCTCGGAGGTCGGTCGGTTCGTCAACATTCTGGAACAGTACCCGAAAATCCTTATCGAGAATGACCATCCCGCTCAATCGGCTCGCCGAAGGCAGAAACTTCGTCACCTCGTGAATGTCCAGATCAACCGCCAGCAGCCCGTCCGGAGTCACGGAATTCGACAGCAACGGCAGCTTCTTGACCAGCGTAATCGAAGACGCCGGCGTGACGGAGCTCCCTTCCTCGTCGTCCGCCGTGGAATCCGCCTCCGACGTCACCCAGACGGAGAACGCCGGCAGACCCGCATAGCGGACGAACACCTCGCGGTTGAGTGCTTCCGTGAGCGGTTGCAAACCCGCATTGCTGATCACCCAATCGCCTCGAAAACTGACCAAACTGGCGTTCATGATCCCGTATTTGGACAGCTGCAGATTATGCATCATGTTGGACAGTACGCGGTATGTCTCGAATTGCCGCCATGTCAGCGGGCCTTGGACCAGATCATTCACATCGGCGACCGCGCCGCCCAAGTCGTCCGAACCATTTTGCAGAAAGGAGGTGGTAATAAATTGGTTCACTGCGTAATCGACGGTCGTCAGCACATCCTCGATCCCCGTCTTCGTCTGCCGCAGCAACAGCTGGTTGCTCTCCTGCACCTTCTGCTCGATCGATTGCGCCGCCTTGAAGTAGGAAAGCACCCCCAGAGTTATGACCGGAGCGGCGCCGAGGAACAAGCTGAACAAGATCAATTGGAGCCTATACTTGGGCATGCGCGCCTTTCCATCCCTTTCTTGCGAAATCCGCCTTAAGGCATCACCCCTTCACCGACCCGAGCATGACCCCTTTGGCAAAATGCTTCTGCAAAAAAGGATACACGCACAAGATGGGAATCGTCGAGACGAAAATGACGGCCATCTTCACCGGCTGCGGAGGGATGACGACATCCACGAAATCGCTGGAGTCTCCGATGCTGCTGTTCGCGAGAATCACCATGTTACGAAGAAGGACCTGTACCGGCCATTTGCCCGCATCGTTCAAGTATAGCACCGCGCTGACGTAGGAATTCCAATGCGCCACCGCATAGAACAAGCCGAACGTGGCAAGGGCCGGCATGGAGAGAGGCAGCACGACGCTGAACAGGACGCGCCAGTCGCCGCATCCGTCGATTTTAGCGGACTCTTCCAAGCCTTCGGGCATGTTTTGGAAAAAATTTTTTAGCACAATCAGGTTGAAGGCACTGATCGCGCTCGGAATCATCAGCGACCAATAGGTGTTGATCATCCCAAACCATTTGACGACAAAATAAGTGGGGATCATCCCACCGTGAAACAGCATGGTGAATAAGACCAGAAGCAGAATCCAACTGCGCCCCTTAAGTGTCTTTCGCGCCAGCGGATAAGCCATCAGTGAAGTCAGCAGCAAGTTGATCAAGGTCCCGACGACAGTGATATAGACGGAATTAAGCAGCCCTCTAACCAACTTGTTCGTGGAGAATATATAGCGGTAAGCATCAAGCGAGAAGCCCTTGGGAAGGATGGAGTCCGATAAGGAAAAGGAGCTGACAATTACGTACACAAACGGTGAGACGCAGATCAAGCCGATCAACAGCAGGACGGTTGCGTTGATGATTTCGAACAGTTGTCCCCGGCCGCGTTTGCGGTTTAGGTTTAAGCGTTGATTCGGTGCAGCGTTCAGGTTTCGACTGGGGTAGCTCATTCTAGTATACACCTTCTTCCCCGAACTTCTTGGCCAATCGGTTGGCCCCGACCACCAGAATCAAGCCGACGATGTTTTTGAACAGATTGACGGCTGTCGTATAGCTGAATTGCCCCATCAAGAGCCCATTCGTATAGACGTACGTGTCGTACACCTCGCCGACCTCGCGATTCAGCGAGTTGACCATCAGCAGCACCTGGTCGAAGTTGGTGTCCAGGAAGTGCCCGAGTCTAAGGATGAACAGAATGACGATCGTGCTGCGTATCGCCGGCAATGTGATATGCCATATTTGCCGCCAGCGGCTGGCTCCGTCGATGCGCGCCGCCTCATACATTCCCGGGTCGACCCCGGCCAATGCGGCCAGGAAGATGATCGTGCCCCAGCCGGTATCTTTCCAGATCACCTGCGAGGTGACCATCGTGCGGAACCATTCCGGGGCGAGCAAAAATTGGATTTTGTCGAGACCGAGAGCAGCGATGAGGTTGTTGACAATGCCCCCTTCAGTAGTAAACAAGATGTAGAAGATTCCGACAACGACGACCCACGAGACAAAGTGCGGGATATAAACGAGCGTCTGGATGAATCGCTTGTACCCTTCGGCGCGCAGTTCGTTAAGCAAGAGGGCGAGAATGATCGGCAAGGGGAAAAAGAAAACGATGTTGTAAATCGCAAGCAGCATGGTGTTGCGAAACAACAGCCAGAACGTGTCCTCACCGAAGAAGCGGGCGAAATGCTTCCAGCCGACCCAATCGCTATGCAGCAAACCAAGGTGCGGGGAATAGTTCTGAAACGCCATCAGGATGCCCCACATCGGCAAGTATTTGAAGCACAAGAAATATATGAGCCCTGGCAACAACATCATGTAAAGCGCTCGGTCTTTGTACATTGGGTTCTTGGCAAGCGAATGCGGCGCTTTCAATCGGTTTCCTCCTTATGTCGACGGACATGAAGTCGAGCTGCGACGACCAACATGGGCGTATTGTATAGCGGACACGCATAAATCGTCTATATCCATCTCCGTCGCCGCCGTTCGCGTGTCAAACCGTTGCGCCGCTTGGAGTTGAAGGGAAAGCATCCATCTTTTGCGCAAGCAGAAAAAAGCCAACAGCAGCGTGAACCCGTCCAGCGGCTTTGGCCATGATTAGATAAATTTATGATTGGGCTTACCTCGGGTGACGCCGTCCGAATCTAACGGACACTGTGGCCGCTGTCGATTAATTCTGAATAAGGTTGTAATTGGGTTGATTTTGAAATGAATCCTGCATTCCTCTTAGTGTAACGGTCCAGTAACTCCTCTTCATTGTAACGACTGCCAACGTCGCTATTTGAGGTAAAATGCGGGATTTTTAATTCTAACGATTGCTACACACGCTATTTCTGCTTTTTGGCTCAAATTCAGCGAGAATCAGCGAAATAACGTCGCTCACAATCGTTAAAACCCAAAATCATTTTAAATGCCCTAAATAACGTTGCTCACAATCGTTGCACGCCAATATGGCTTGGCTTCCGATAATGAGAACTCTTAAACGTAGCTTTCTCCAGCTCCAAAATTAATCGACTGCCTCACTGTGGTAGCTTAAACGACAAAAACCGAAATTGTAGCGGCCAAGACAGCCTCTTAGAACCGCTTTGAGCGCGAAAAACAGCAAATACCAAGCTCTAAGCGTATACGATGGCCGTTAACCTGTCAAGCGGACGATCGAATGTTGTTTTTTGGCGTGCCTTAACCTAGGGCAGGTAGGCCAGTAGCCTGCGGGTTGTTGTGGGTTTCCACTAGGTATTAATTGACCATACTGTTGATGCTCTTACTGATTAGCAGGATAGGGCGATGCTGGAGAGCAACCCGAGCGGCTAAATCAGGATCTATATGGGTGGTGATAGGGAGTCCAACGGGACTCCCTATTCCTTTTCCATTACCCAGGAGAACCCAAAGCGGTAAACTCCGGGGGTTTGGGGGCTGGCCCCCAACTAATTTCCTTTATCGGGAACATAGTGAATGGTGCTACATTCTTTGGCTTCGAAGGCAAAATATACTGGCGCCGGCTGGCACGCTGATATTCGTGGGTTCACACACATTATTTGATACGTCCAGAGAGATAGCCTACAAACTCGCAACGTTCATGAGGGTTGAATCGACCTTGTACAAACGGCCAACGTGGATCTTCTCTCTGCCTTGCTTTTACTTTTGCCTTCGAGCCAAAGAATGTCAGGCGCATTCCAACTACTTCCGGTGGATCGTCACCTCCTTCTCAGGGTTCACTCTCTACTTTGCCAGCCAATAACCGACGGTCATTTTCTAATCGCGTGTTTTGAGCCGTTAAGCGGCAAGGGGTGCTTTCATTTTCTCCAATTCCATGGCGATGGCCCATACAAATCCGACAAGCTCCCTGGCGATCGCCGCAATAACGACGCCTCGTGGTTTTCCTTGCGCAAACATCTTTCTATACTTCTTGTGCAGTCGGTTTTGGGCTTTCTAAGAAACGGCCTGGATTTCCGGAGGAAGACCCTCCCATCTCGTTCGCATCTTTCCCCGTACCCCTGGCGTATACCGATACTGCCACGCGGCTTCGACTAATACCCTTCGGAGATGCGCGTTGCCTACTTTGGTAATCCCCCCTTGCCAACGTCCTCCCCCGGACGAACTTTCGCTAGGAACTAACCCGCAATAAGACATCAGATGCTGGGGGTGTGAGAATTGCTGGATAACCGGACCCAGTTCTGCTGCAAGGGTGGATGCCGTAATGAGCGCAACCCCGCGCAGCGACATGAAAGCCTCGACCAAAGGAGCTTGCGATCCCTGAGTCGCTTGGTTCTCCATTTCCTTTTCGTAACGGGCGATCCGTTCCTTTGTCTCGGTGATACTATGACGATACTCCTGGAATGCTAACTGTTCGCCCGCGTGAGTGAATTTCAAGGTATCCAACCATGCTTCGTAATTTTTCGTCCAAAGCGCCATCTTTTTCACCGGTTGGAGTTGGTGGCGCAGCAGAAACTTGCCTAAACGTTGCTTGTGACGGTTCAAATCCTGCACAGCATCTTCACGAGCCCGTGCCAAGTCCCGCAGTGCTTCATCTTCCGGTGTGGGGACATAGATCGACGTGAGCTCCCGCACCCGCCAAAGGTGCGCCAAGCGAATCGCATCCCGCTTGTCTGTTTTAATGCGTCGATTGGATTGCAGCATGGCGGTTGGAGCGACAACGTTGCAATCTACATTCATCTCCAGAAGCCAGCGATAAAGATCGAACCCGGTTGGCCCTGCTTCATAACAAACGTCCAGAACCGTCCCCTCTTCTTTACTGAGTTGGGTGACGAGCTTTCGAACAGCATCCTTGTTATGCGCGATGCTTCCCCAATACCGCGCTTCCAGCTGATCTTCCCCTGCAATGGCCACAACAATTTTTTCTTTGGACACGTCTAAACCTACGAATTTTTTAACATACTTCATAGTAACCGACTCCTTTTCGTGTAGCTCTGTTTTGGGTATGTTTGTGCGATGTTGGTATTCGCCAGTCTTTCCCAAAAACAACCTACGTAACGCAAAATGGTAGTCGGTTTCGTTCATTATAACTAGAACAACGGCAGCTTGAAATTCTGCC
>JAJFMO010000169.1 GCA_020697475.1 Paenibacillaceae bacterium
TCCATCCTTCCCGTCCCCGGCGGCTTTTCCACGAAGGCGGCGTATCGTGTCACAGGCGAGGACGGTGCCGAATACTTCCTGAAGGTATATGACAAATCCTTGCCGACAACGCGCCTGTCTGTCGAACGTATCGACATATATATGCCGATATTGGACTGGCTGTCGACGTCATCGACTCTACTCGGGCGCGTACTACCGCCGGTTCCCTCGCGGGACGGGGCATATAAAGCCGAGACGGACGGCGAAGTGTATGTGATTTTTATGTATGTCCGCGGGGTGACGCCGGGTGTTCAGGGCATGACGCGCACGCAGACGATGGAACTGGCCGAGATTCTGGCTCTCTTGCACGACACCGGCGAAGCTGTTCCGCTTGAGACGCCAGGGCTTGTCGAGAACATCTCGCTGCCCTTTTGCGATCAACTTACACGATATTTAAATAAGCCGGACACGGAACATAATGCTCTTAATGAGCTTATCTCACCGCACACCGGGCTGCTCCATTCGGTGATTCACGAAGTGCTGCGCCTGCGCGACACGGTTCGGCTGGGATATTCTCCACTTGTATTGTGCCATGGGGACGCACACGGTAATAATGTGATACAGAGCGAGCGCCTTGTGCTAGCGGATTGGGAGGATCTGCGTCTGGCACCCGCCGAGGCCGACCTGTTCATCTATGCGTGGCATCCACACGGCGAGATGTTGCTGGAAGCGTACGCAGCCGCTCGGCGCGGTTATCGTATCGACCATGAGCTGCTTTATTTCTACGTCCTTCGCCGGCGGATAGAGGATGTCTGGGTCGATGTACAACGCCTTACCGAGGAGTCCCCGAATGTAGCCGAGACGGCAAAGCTACTTGACTGGACACGGCGGGGAATCGAAGAAATACGTAAGATATATCGTGATAAACAATGAGATATTATGTTAGAAAATAGATGGTCACATTTCCCATTCGATTCACCCCAATAAAATAACCGCTCGCTACGAACGGTTTGATGGGACAAGCTGCGTGCTGTTCACTTTGGGAGGTGCGATCAATGAAGAGAAAATGGATCATGGGAACAGCCGCAACCATATTGGGCGGCTCTATACTGGCGAATGTGGCTTTCGCATCTGGTATTTTGCAGGTTCAGGCGGATATTGTCGATTTCTCATGGAAAATCGGAGGAAATAAGTATTCATCCGAAACTTCCTATAGCGACGGAACTGTGCAGCTTCCGACCAGCTTGAACTACCAAGGAACGACATATATACCGATCCGTCTTTTGGCGGAAACATTGGGATACCAGGTGGAATGGGATAACGCGACACGTACGGCCACCTTGGCGGATTCGGACAACAGCGAGGATCCGGTCGCCGATTTGCCGGAGGAAAACAAGGGGAAGCCGGTAACCATCGAAAATAACCCCGCCCATTTGACTTCCAACGTAAATATGTTGTCGTCAAACGATGCTAACAGTAAGGTAGTGGCAACATTGATGTCGGGTACGCAGGTCAACATCGGCGAAGAGCTTGGGCGGGAATGGCTGCAGGTGGCAGCGGATGGACAAACTGGATATATACCCGCTTCCGTTACCGATTACCGATTCGAAGCAGACCGCCCGGCTTGGGAGCAGAAAGCGGATGCGATCATTACGACAGGACTGCAATTTCTCGGCACTCCATATCTATTCGGCGCCAAAGCAGGCCAAACCGCCACGTTCGACTGCTCATCTTTTACAGAATATGTGTTCGGTCAACATAAAGTGAAGCTCCCTCGCGTTTCGAGGCAGCAAAGCACCGTCGGTAAAGATGTGCAGCTCGATCAACTGCGTAAGGGTGATCTTCTGTTCTTCACTACCCCTGCGCGCAAAACGAAAACCGGACTGGATCATATTGGTCATGTGGCGATATACTTAGGGAACAATCAAGTTTTACACACGTACAGAGTAGGAATTGGTGTCACTGTGACGGCGCTCGACGCAGGTTGGAAAAGCCGTCTCGTTTCAGCCAAACGGGTTCTAAACTGAGCCTGAACTTTTAATCTACGAAACAAAGGAGTATCAGCTATGACTCTGGAATCGGTCATTGAGGAGCTTGAGGCTCTCGGCAAAGAACGTCTCAAAAAAATGTACCTATCCAACGGCGCTCGCGAGCCGCTTTTTGGCGTGGCAACAGGCGAAATGAAGCCGATCGTAAAGAAAATCAAAATTAACCAACCTTTGGCTGAGCAGCTTTACGCCACTGGGAACTACGATGCCATGTATTTTGCCGGCATTATTGCCGATCCGAAAGCGATGACTGCAGCGGATTTCGAGCGTTGGATAGATGAAGCCTATTTTTACATGTTGTCCGATTACGTGGTTGCGGTTACTTTGGCAGAGGCCAATATTGCTCAAGAAGTTGCCGATCGATGGATTGCAAGCGGGGAAGAGTTGAAAATGTCCGCAGGTTGGAGTTGTTATTGCTGGATGCTGGGCAACCGCCCGGACAGTGAATTTTCCGAAAGCAAAATCGCCGACATGCTTAAACTTGTGGAAAATACAATTCACAACTCATCCGAACGAACGAAATATGCGATGAATAATTTCATCTTCACTGTCGCAACTTCCTATATGCCGCTCCACGAGCGTGCAGTCGAGACTGCACAAACGGTCGGTCCGGTAGAAGTTCAGAAAGACAAGAAAAAAAGCAAATTGTTGAACGCTTCTGAAAATATTCAAAAGGCATTAGATCGAGGGCAGCTCGGGTTCAAACGCAAGTATGTGAGGTGTTAATTAATAAAACCTGCCCTCGACTTTGCATAATCAAAAGGTCTGGTGAGCACCTCCTTGTACATTTGCCTTTCATCATTTTGATGCAGACAATATCGATATCTTAGATATTTCCAATCCGACGTCCCCCACCCATGTCAAGGAGTTTGGCGGAACGGTCGATCTTAAGCAGACCGATTGAAATGGCCATCACGGGGTCCTTTCTTTATGTGGCGAATAACGGAGACAGCATGATTGAGGTTTTCGATATTCTCGACTCGGTTAATCCGGTACGCTTAATTCAATTTAATGGAACGCATTTGAATAGTCCGTTTGGTTTAGCGATCAAACCTTAACCATGCAACGGGGAGGCGCCTCATTCAAAGGAGATGGATCATGAATCTCCCTTTTTCCTTTTCAAACGGATATATAGCGCTACTGAAGCCGACGAAATTCGACGAAACTCCAATTTAATTAACAGCGTTATTCAAATTATTTCCGGGGAAATATGTCGTAATGTAGGTGATTCGGCTGGATTAGACTTTAATAAGGGGAAGGTGATGGAAACGAAAAATACCTGTAAACCCTCCGCCTGCTCCATCGACTTGCACCCTCTCCTTAAAGTTCGCCGCCAACCGCTGCTCCTTCCTCCAACTACGCCCGAAGAGCAAATTCCTGCAAAAGTACAGTCATTCCTCGCAAAACTTCTTTGATAGCCGCTAATGGTTCTTAGTTTCGCCCCAGTAACAGGGAAATTCCTATTTCTACTCAAAAAAACATATGATCGGTCAGCCGGCGGATGCCGCCTGATTCGGCGACACTGCCACCATGACATTTCATCCCGATTCAAGAGTTCCACTTATCGAGAAACCATAACGCGGATTATTTCGCTTCGCTTTGTATTAACTGATCTGCTGCATCATTGGCATCCCTCAGTGCTGTATTCATATCCTTCTGCTTAACAACCACATCAAGCAATGTATTATTGGCGATCTTTCTCACATCTTTGTCATATTCCGTGAGACTATGCATATTGGCCGGTTTAACTGAAAAGATTGCATTCATGTTCTTTCCTTTGTAGCTTGGAAGATCGGCCGCGAACGTTTTCTTGAACTGTTCCGTTTTTTGCAATGCGGTAAGACGCCCTTTCTTGTTGATCAGTTGCTGCACATCATCGCTTGTAATATAATCAATGACTTGAAACGCCTGTTCTTTATATTTGGACGTTTCGGATATCTCCAGCATCTGATAATCCGCCTCCCTGGAATACCCTTTCGCTTCTTTGAAATTCGGTATCGTCACCATATCCCAATTCAGCGGTTTGCCATCGGCATACATCGATTCGAAAGTACCGGTCATGCCATTCCCCCAATTGGCTATAGCAGCCAGCCTTTGATTGTTGAAAAATTCAGTACTCGCCTTGGCAAGCTTCCCCTTATCCGTCATCCCTGGAATTTCGTAAAATTCCTTTGCCTTAGCTAAAACCATTTTCCACGAGTCTGTTAGAAGCACTGCTTTGTTCGTCGCACGATCCACATAAGGGAGGGACAAACCGAATCCCATTAGCGATACTCCGCCGGTTTCGATGCCCATATACTGAACACCTTCCACGTTTTGCGTTAACTTACGGGCAATTACTAAGGCGTCATCCCAATTCATGCCATCCTTCGGGTAAGGGACTCCAAACTTGTCAAAAATATCTTTATTGTAAAATAGTGCGGCAAAATTGATCGAATAAGGCAGCCCGAAAACCTCTCCTTTATCGCTTAGCCATTTGAACGAATCGAGGATGACCGGCTCGAACCGGTTTATATTGATGCCATTCTTTTTAATAAGCGGACTAATATCCTCCAGAACCTGCAACTTTTTCAGTTCCAGCGTACTGGCCACACTGGTCAATACAATATCGGGGAAATCGCCTGCGGTCAGAAGATCAGGCGGGTCAACTCCCTTTCCGCTTGCAACAGCCTCTAAGGTGATGTTCGGATATTTCCGACGAACAGGGTCGGCAAAATAGGTTTTGAATTCCTCGTCGGTAAGCGCAGTAAGCCCATACATATACACTTTTAGGGTAATCGGATCCTGACTCATGCTTACTTTCGATTCCACCTTGACTGACGCTGAATTCTTCATAGACGAACAACCGCTCAACAACAACATGGCTACAGCAACCATTATCCACACTTTTACACTGTTCGTTCTCTTGTTCATACTCCTGTTCATTCTTATCCCTCCTGGAAAATTCAAGTTCTTCCGATCTCCGATTAAAAACCAGTAAAGCGTTTTCAGAAGATGCCATGGATGATTAACAGAACTAAATATCACCATTTTATCATACTTCACGTGTTCGTAACCTGCAATCATAAATCCGATGATCGAACCGCTGCTCCGCCATGTAGGTGAAGGCAGGTTTCAAACTGGCGAGGGAGTCATTGCGATTTACTGCTTTAATCGATAAAATAAGTTTGAAAACGATGGAAGCAAGGCTGGCGAAAGCAAAAATTTGGTTTGAACAATTGCTTAAGGACATCGAGGTTAAATAACACGTACAACAAGGGAGAGAACCATAGTGTCTGAAAAACTGAACATCGGAATTATTTTGGGAAGTACGCGCAAAGGGCGTAAAAGTCCTCAAGTCGGCAACTGGGTGAAAGGAATTGCGGAACAACGCGGGGATGCCCATTACGAAATCATCGACCTTGCCGAATATGACTTGCCCTTCTACGGTACGACGGATGGAACCGATCCGAGAATCGCCGCATGGGAGGCCAAACTGAATTCGTTAGACGGGTTTGTATTTATCGTTCAAGAATATAACCATAGCGTTACGGGTGTGTTAAAAAATGCGCTGGACTTTGCCCGGGAATCGTGGTTCAACAAGGCGGCAGGCATTGTCAGCTACGGCGGCGCCGGAGGGGTTCGGGCTGCGGAGCATCTTCGCGGAATATTGGGAGAATTGCTGGTCGCAGACGTACGCGCGAATCCGGCGCTTTCCTCCTACTCGGATTTCGAGAATCGCACCATACTTAAGCCTGCCGAACGGCACACCCAGAATGTGAATACGATGCTCGATCAACTGATCGCCTGGAGCGGCGCTCTGAGGACGGTTCGAATCAAATAACGGCTCCCTTCGGATCTACAGAATCCGCACCCCAAATCGTCCAAGCATCTCGGCCAGTAACCCAACCGGCAACCCGACTACGGTGAAATAATCGCCGTTGATTCGCTCAACCAGGGTTGCCCCGAGGCCTTGGATCGCGTAACTTCCGGCCTTATCTCGGGGCTCGCCGGTTTGAATGTATCTGCGAATGGTATCAGCGTCGAGTGGCTTTACGAAAACCTCCGTCTTGCTATGCGCGACTTGCGACTCACCGGTTGCCGCATCCACGATCGCAACGCCGGTGTACACAAAGTGCGATCTGCCTTGGATTGTTGAAAGCATCCGCGCCGCATCCTTCTCATCAGCCGGTTTACCCAAAATCTCATCGTCACAAACTACGATCGTATCAGATCCGATCACTAGGCCTTCGTCGTAGTGCGTTGCCACCGATTTTGCTTTTCTCAACGAAAGAATTTCTACCATGTCAGCAGGTTTTGTGCCGTCCGGAACCGATTCATCTTCATCGCTTGGATGCGTAATGAACTGTAAATTTAGCCCTTCGAGCAGTTCTTTCCTTCGAGGAGAGGACGAAGCAAGGATGATTGAACGAATGGTTTCCACCGCCTTTTCAAATTAATCGCCTTTAAGCCGCCATTCGCAAGGCAGAGTGATCTTGATTGCCTTTCACAAATGTAGCTTTCCGTGCACCACTCTCTAGAACTATGCCCACAGCCGCCGGAAGTTCTACCTGTCCCTGCATAAGCTCGATCAACTTCGTAACGTCTCCATCCAGGTACGCCAGTGCAGTCAGCTTAACGGTTTCCTCTTGATCCGCGTCGGCGCCAACTGGAAGTTCTCCTTCCTCGATCTCCTCCCGAACGCTCTTCAGCGTTTGGCGTGCCCGATGCAGGGCCGTCTTGACTGCCCCTTCGGTTGTACCCAGCATGAACGCAGATTCTGCATTCGAATACCCGAATACTTCCCGCAGCATAAAGATCGTTCGTTGGAGAGACGTCATATGCTTGTTCAAAGCCCGGAAAATCATTTCGATCTCCAAAATAGTTTCCTCCGAAGAAAATGCCGTCGGCTTTTCGGCGCTCAGAATCCGTTCCAACACCGTTTTCTTGCGCAATTGATCGATCCAGGTGTTCTTCGCCACACGCAACAGGAACGCTTCGGGATTCGCATGCCCCAACCTTTTCAACTTCCCCATCGTTTTCACCCAAGTATCCTGGGTCAAGTCATCGGCTTCCCAGCTTGATCCTGTCAGAGACAAGCAATAGCGGTGCAGCACATTTTGCAAATCGGACCAGATCATATAGTACCCTCCTTTGCCCTGATATAGGTAAACGAACGAAGTATGGAGAAAGATACGCTATTTTCTAAAAAAGTGCCTCTCAAACATTAAATTTATTATAAAGTGGATCGCGTATCTTTCCAAAC
>JAJFMO010000607.1 GCA_020697475.1 Paenibacillaceae bacterium
TCCGGTTCCCCGTACGTGGCCGCCGTCGACGAGAAGACGATCCGCTTCACCGCATGCTTATTCATCGCTTCCAACAAACAAAGCGTGCCATATACATTATTGCGGTAATATTGGGCCGGATTCTGCATGCTCTCCCCGACCAGCGAATTGGCTGCAAAATGGATTACCGCTTCAATCTCATTTTCCGAAAAAACCTTATCCAAAAAAGCGCCGTCGAGCAAATCCCCGACACACAGCTTGCCGCCCAGCACCGCTTCCTTGTGCCCCTGCCGCAAATTGTCGACGACGACAACATCCTCGCCGCGCGCGAGCAGCTCCGCCACCGTGTGCGAACCGATATACCCCGCGCCGCCGGTTACCAAAATCGCCATCCTTATTCCCCTTCCACCCGTTTCACGCCGTCACCGATACTGCATGTGTAAAATTCCGCGACAAGCCCGGTGCCTTCCGTATACTTGCGCCCGACTTCCTCATTGAACCTCGCAATCGAGTCCTCGTGCACCAGCGATACCGTGCAGCCGCCGAAGCCGGCCCCGGTCATCCGTGAGCCAAGCACGCCGGGAATCGCCCGCGCCGCCTCGACCATCACGTCGAGCTCTTTGCAGCTCACTTCATACAAATCGCGCAACGACTCATGCGACTCGTTCATCAGCCGGCCGAATGTCACTAGATCGTCCTTCTTCAACACATCCACCGCCCGCACAACCCGGTCAATCTCCTCAACCACATGCTTCGCCCGGCGGCGAACCGTTGCGTCCTGGATTAGATGCTCGTGCTCGCTCAACTGCTGCGGTGTAATTTGCCCAAGCAGCGTCAGTCCCGGAATCGCCGATTGCAAATCCTGGACCGCCTGCTCGCACTCCGCCCGACGCTGGTTGTACGCCGACTCCGCTAACCCGCGCTTCTTCTTCGTATTGCCGATCACCAGCTGATACTTGCCTGAGCGAAACGGCACCAACTCGTATGCAAGCGTGTCGCACATCAGCATAATCGCGTGATCCTGCTTGCCGTTGGCCACCGCGAACTGGTCCATAATGCCGCAATTGACGCCGACGTACTTGTTCTCCGCCTTCTGCGACAACAGCGCGATCTGCACCGTGTCGAGCGGTTTGCCCTCCATCGACAGCAGCGCATATGCGGTTACGACTTCCACCGATGCCGAGGACGACAGCCCTGAAGCATGCGGGATCTCGCCGTGGAACAGCATGTCATAGCCGCTGCTCAGCTCAACACCTGATTCACGCAGCGTGACAATGACACCCTTGGGATAATTCATCCATTGATCTTCTCCACGGTAAGCGAGGTCGTCGAGCGACATCGACTTACGCAGCTCCATATTCGTAGAAGCCAGCCCCAGCCCGCGATCGCCGCGTTTGCGAATAAGCAACGTCGTGCCGAACGTGAGCGCCGCCGGAAACACATATCCTCCATTATAATCGGTATGCTCGCCGATCAGATTGACCCGGCCGGGCGCCAGGAAACTCTCGATCTTCTCCGGAGAGTCCCCATATATTTCTTTGAATTGCTGTGTCAGTTGCTGAATATCAGCCATGAATAAATCCCTTCCCTTTCAACTATTAGAAAAATGCTCAAATCCCCGGAATCGGAGAACGCTTATGCTCCGTGCGCAAATAATGCTTCTCCAGCTTCTGCCTGGCTTCGTCTCCGATCGGCTTGCCCTCGAGATAATCGCTGTTGTCCTCGTACGAGACGCCCAGCTCCTTCTCGTCGGTTTGCCCTTCCCACAGCCCCGCAGTGGGCGCCTTATCGAGCACGCTCTGCGGCACTCCAAGCCGTGCGGCGAGCAACCGAATTTGCCGTTTATTCAGTGACGTCAACGGCGTAATATCCACCGCTCCGTCGCCGTACTTCGTATAGAAGCCGGTGAGCGCCTCCGATGCGTGATCGGTGCCGACGACGAGCAAGTTCAAGTCGAACGCCAGCGCATATTGCGTCACCATCCGTGTCCGTGCCATCGTGTTGCCTTTGCCTTCCTTGCTTACGTGCCGATGAATGCCGAGCTTCTTGAACCCGTACTCAACCTCAAGCACAATTTCGTTTACCGCTTCTTCGATATTCGTCTCGATCGTATGCTCTAATCCGAGTGCGCCAAGCGTCATATACGACTTGCCGGTCTCCGCCTTCAGCTCATCCGTCGCCTGCTTGCACAATGCTGCCGTCACCGCGCTGTCGATCCCTCCGCTGATGGCGATCAACAAGCCGCTGAGATTGTAATCCGTCACATATTTCTTCAAGAAATCCACACGCTTGCGAATTTCTTCTTCCACATCAATCTGCGGCTTGACACCCAATCGGGCAATAATTTGCTGTTGAAGCTCCATAGTTTCGTTTCCCCGCCTTTCATTGCATTTTTTACAATTATAGTGGATTCCCACGCAAAAAGGAACCGCAGGCCATCAGCCCAACGGTTCCTTTCATTTCCAAGCGGTTCACCTGATGCGGTGCGATAATCACTCCGAGTCGTCGCTCGAGTCTGTATCGTCAACCGGCGCGACATCGTCGGACGGATCCGGTTGCGGAGCGGGAACATAGCTCTTCAAATCGGCTTTCCAAGTCGGATTCAGTCTGTGAATCTCGGCCATAATATCGTCCGGGCTCATGCCGCCGTCTTCATCTCCAGCCGTGTCGATCCCCAAGCGTGCGGCTTCCGCCTCCATCTGTGCTGCGATGATATCTTGCTTCGCGGAACGGATCGCAAACTCGGCATCTTTGCGCGACTTGCCGTTAATGTTGACGCCGTACTTCAACGCTTCGTTGTACAAGTCATTGTTCTTCGAATTTTTCTTTGTCGTCTCGATCGCTTGACGCAGTTGGAACAGGTTCATGTTATGTGCATCGAGATTCAACTGGACGGCAATATGCTGCAGTTTGCCCATTTCCTTTTCGATCTCCGCAGCATTGGCCGGATCTTTTAAGTAAGCGTTCTGCACGGCGACTTCAAATTCTTGTTGGGATAGCCCCGGGGCGTCGTCAGATCCGGCGCGGCTGATTCCGTACTTTGCCCCTTGCTTAACGTACCACTCGTTCTCTTTGCTTAATTTCGCATTCTCGATCAAGTCGCGGATCAACCCGTTGTTCAAATCCGAATCATCATCCATATCCGGATCGTCCATGTCGATGCCCATCTTCTTGGCGGCTTTGCTCAGCTTGGCTTCTTTATTCGCCTTTTCCTTAGCGCGAACGGCCTTCGCCATATCCTTCTTGTCCATCCCTTGGGTATCGATGCCAAGCTTCTCGGCCGTCTGCTCCATCTTCGTCTGGTGGCCTTGCTTCGCCGTGTTTTGCGCGGTAACTGCCGCCGAATCGTCGGCGAACGCCGTCGTCCCCCATAACAACATAGCACCTGTCAAACCCAACACTGTCATTTTCTTTGCCAGCATTTCTCTCCACTCCCTATATCTTTTTGTGTTTACGCGATTCTCTGCCGCGTTTTCTCTCCACACAAGTAATATAAGGAAGGTTTATTACTTTTCTTTTACTTCAGCCTTAAGCGCACATTAATATTTTGTAAAAAGGTTGTGAATTTCCATCACCTGGAAGTTACCAATTTTCTTCGATCCACTGCCTGCGGCGGCTGCTCAAGCCATTGATTTTTGACCAATATATCCGACCAAGCCTTGGCCAGCTTCAAGTCCCCGCCAATGGAATCCAAGAACTTGACCGCCAAGTCGTGTCGCATCGCGCAGGACAACCCGACTCCGTAATAAGTCATCGCGAGGGACACCAGGAACCCTCCAAAATACATCATT
>JAJFMO010000170.1 GCA_020697475.1 Paenibacillaceae bacterium
TGTACGCTTCGGCATTCGCCACGGGATGAAGGGATTGGATCTGGGACGGTCGCCGGAAGGCTCGGGAACGTACAAGTTCAAGCAGCAATGGGGAGCAACGCCGGAACAGCTGATGTACCAGGTGTATTCGGGAGAAGGAAGCGCGGCCGCACCGCCTGACAAGCGCAAGCTGCACTTGTTCGTGGAACTGTGGAAGCGACTGCCCGACTTCGTGACTACGGCGGCCGGGAGACGGTTGATCAAATACATTTTGCCATAATAAGGGGAAAATTATGAGCCAGAACTGGAAGCAATACTTCGACAGCAAAGCGCAAACGCACGGGGCGTCAGTCATGTCGTCGGACTATTACAATGAGAAAAGTTTCTTCATGCAGCGGGCGCATACGTTAAGTTGGCTGGGCGAGCTGAAGGGCAAAGAAGTGTTGGACGCAGGCTGCGGCGTGGGTGCCTTCAGTGAGCCGCTTGTCGCGGAGAATACGGTGTACGGGCTTGATTTTTCCGAAGAAAGCTTGAAATTTGCCGCCCAGCGCGGGCTCAAGACGATGACCGGGGATTTGACCAACCTCGATATCGAGACTGGGCGCTTCGATGTTGTGCTGTGCATCGGAGTGATCCAGTTGATCGAGCGGTACGCCGATGTGGTGAGCGAGCTGGCGAGGGTGACCAAACCTGGCGGGACGCTGCTCATTCAGACGTTGAACCGCGGGTCGATTCAGCGGAAGATGCTGAAGCTGTTCGAGAAGGAGAAGAAGTTCGAGCGGATGTATATGATGGGCGAATTGAAGGAGCTGTTCGAGCGGCATGGGCTGGAGCAGGTGGAAATGATGCAGCATTATCATCCGTTCACGTTCGTGACGACCGGCGACGGATCTGGCGGGTTATCCAATCGGCTGTGCACGTCGTTCGCAGTGAAGGGGCGCAAGCGAGGATAAGGTTCGGCTTAGGGAAAGGGGTATGGTTTTTGGGAAAAGAGGCTGGGGCGGCGATCAGCCGCGAGACGATCAATCTGCTCACGTTCGACATCGAGGAATGGTATCACGCCAACTATGAGGGTCAACCTCTCAGCGATCCAGGGGGGGAGACCCATTTTCGCGCCAATATGGAGGAGCTGTTGCGAATGTGCGCCGAGACCGGCAGCACTGCGACATTCTTCACGCTGGGAACGATTGCCGAGCGCTATCCGGACGTGGTGCGCGATATCGTTAGCGGCGGGCACGAACTCGCGTCGCACGGCTATTCGCATGAGTTGGCTTATCCATGCTGTACGATGCGAGTATTTTCCCGGTGAAGACGTTTCTGTACGGCATCCCGGATGCGCCGACGGAGGTGCATCACCCGATCGTAGACGGGCGGGCCCTTCAGTTGTTTGAGGTGCCGATGTCGGTCACACGGGTGGCGGGGCGCAACGTCGGCTACTCGGGCGGCTTTTATTTCCGCTTCTTCCCAACGTTCTTCGTCAAACAGGCGATTCGCGCGGCCAATCGGAGCGGGGGTCACTCGATCGTTTATCTGCACCCCCGGGAGATCGACCCGACAGAGAAGCGGCTGACGCTTCCGGCGAAGGAGCGGTTCATCCACTACTACAACATAGACGGCACGAAAGCGAAGCTGCGATCGGTGCTGAGCATGAGCGGGACTCGGTTCGCCTCGATCGGCGAACACTTGCGGGAGCAGCACGGGTTGATGGAGTAGGCGCAGGGAGCCTGCTCCATTAACCAACATGCCCTTCGCGCACCTCTGCGAGCAATTGCCCCGCGACCCCCCGCGCGTCTACCGCTTGGCTGATTGCGGAAATAACGGCAACTCCGTCGGCTCCCGCCTTCATAATCGGGCCAACGCCGCCCGGGGCTATACCGCCGATGCCGACCAGCGGCGCAGCAATGCCATGATCCCTCAAATGTCGGATAAGCGAAGGGCCTTGCACTTCCCTTGCATCCAATTTGGTCTTGGTTGCATACATCGGCCCTACGCCCAGGTAATCCGCACCCTGCTCCAAAGCCATTCTCGCTTCATCCAAATTATGGGCGGACACACCCATAATTTTATCGCCGATTTTCCGCCTAACCTCCCTGGCCTGCTCATCTTCTTGCCCCACGTGGACGCCATCGGCCTCAAGGTTCAGCGCCAGCTCCACATCATCATTGACGATGAATGGAATCCCCCCCTCACGGCACAACTTCTGCAGCTTTTTCGCCAATTCGTACTTCTCCCGTCCTTGCAGTGCTCCAGGCCCCTTCTCCCGAAACTGGAATATCGTAATGCCGCCCTGTATGGCTTCATGCAATACTGCCTCAGGGTCCCGAATGCAATTCACGCTACCCATGACCAAATAGAGCTGCAGCCGCGATATCATCTCCAAACGTTCAATTCGATTCGACATCGATGTCACCCCCCTTTAGGATGCGGACGGCTTGATCGCGTCCTTCCCGTCTGGCGCGATAAGCCCCATGATTCGTAGGCCCGTGGCCGCCGCCTATTTCCAATGAATCTTCAATGGCCGCTTGAATAAAACGTTTGGCCAACCGGATCGCCTCCGGTACATCACTTCCTCTCGCGATTTCCGCCGCGATAGCCGCTGAGAAAGTGCACCCCGTGCCATGCGTATGCTTGGTTTCCACCCTTGTTCCCGTAAACTCAAGAAAGACTGTGCCATCATAGTAAAGATCCGTTGAGTGCATTTCGTCGGCATCGTGACCGCCTTTGATCACAACGTGGCTTGCCCCCATCCCGCAGATGATTTCGGCCGCCTTTTTTCTATCGTCCGTATTTGCGATCTTTATCCCCGCAAGCACCTCCGCCTCCGGAATGTTCGGGGTCACGACCCGGGCCAGGGGAATCAAGTCATTCCTCATCGCTTCCACAGCTTCTTGCTGCAAAAGGGACGCCCCGCCTTTGGCCACCATCACAGGATCGATGACCAGGTTGACCCAACCATACTGCTTCACTTTGCCGGCTACGGCCCGAATGATTTCGCCGCTGAACAGCATTCCGGTCTTAACCGCATCGGTTCCGAGATCCGATCCAATGGAATCGATTTGCTGAACGACCGCTTCAAGGGATAACGGGTAAATGCCTTGAACCCCCAACGTATTCTGCGCGGTAATCGCCGTGATCACCGACATTCCGTATACCTGCAACTCCTGAAAAGTCTTGATATCCGCCTGAATTCCCGCCCCGCCTCCGCTGTCGGAACCGGCGATCGTCAGAGCCTTGCTTATCTTCATCATGATACCCCTCCTTCATGTCATCACCAAGCCACCGTCGATCCTTAAGCACTGTCCAGTTATAAATGAAGCCCAGTCGGATGCGAAAAATAGGACACCACCGGCGATATCCCCTGGCATAGTCAGTCGTCCCATCGGCGTCAAGCGGATAATCGCTTCGCGCACTTCCTCTTGCGTTTCCCGACTTGAATCTGTTGGGTAAGTCAGACCGGGAGCGACGCAATTGACAGTAATCCCGAAAGCGCCCAGTTCGGCGGCGAGATTGCGGCTATATCCCAGCAGGGCCGACTTCGCGGTCGTATAGTCATGATAGGGGACCACCGGAAAATCAAGCAGATTGGTGACGATATTGATGATGCGTCCCCCGTTCTGCTGTTTCATATGGGGAATAGCCGCTTTGCAGATGTGGTAGGCCCCGCCCAGGCTCCCTTCGATTTGTCTCCGGTAATCGTCCCATTCGATTTCCCAGGCCGTCTTTCGCGTCTTCGGATTGAAGGAATAGTGACTCAAGGCGTTATTCACTACGATATCCAAGCTGCCATAAGCGTCAATAATCCTCTCCGCCATCCGCCCCACATCAGCCGGTTTGGTCACGTCAGCTTGAATGGCGATCGCCTCGCCGCCCTGCGCGCGAATGTCCTCGACCACTTTCCCTGCCAACCCTTCGTTTTGCAAAAAATTAACAACGACATTCGCCCCGTTCTCCCCGAAGGATCTGGCGATCGTTGCGCCAATCCCCCGGCTGGCTCCGGTCACCAGGACGCTTTTCCCGTGAAAGTCCATCTCGTCCTCACCCCGTTATTCTGCATCCGGATCGTATCGTTCCGCTTCTTGCTCGGCACTCCACTCGATGTCAGTCCATCGCACCAAATCCAGCAAATTAAATCGGCCGTCATGATGCCAACCGGCCGGCGTGCGCGACATCTTCCCGATCGCGCAAATGCGGTTTACCCCAGCCGTCCCCAAGAGATCGGCCAACTGCTGCAGCCGTTCCGGTCCTACGGCTATGCCGACCGTCTGCAACAATTCTCGGTATGGCTCAATGTAGGAGGGCGCATCCTCCAGAGCTGTACAGCCAAATACATGGATCGTTCTATTCAGGGGGGAAGGCGCGAATCCCTGTTCCTGGTGATAGATGACCGTCCATTCCGTCCCCGCTTTACTGGAGTAGACGGTTACGCTCTCTCCGTTCAATGCGGCCAGTTCGTATTGATTCCTTACCCTGCGTATCGCCAACGCTTCTTCCTGCGAGACAGCCGCCCGCGGTCTTCTTTCTTCACAGCGCTGCAACTCCGCAGCCAGAAGCTGGGCGAATTGCCGTGCTGAGACGGCTCCGCCATCTTCAACAACGACAGCGTGAGGCGACAGGCAACCTTGTTGGTCATAAGTGGATACATCGTCTGCCAGCCGATGCACGGTTT
The DNA here is from genome assembly GCA_020697475.1 of Paenibacillaceae bacterium. Lineage (GTDB taxonomy): Bacteria > Bacillota > Bacilli > Paenibacillales > NBRC-103111 > JAJFMO01. The sequence goes on from JAJFMO010000170.1 coordinate 4,646, forward strand.
CCCCGAAGCGATCGGCGGTCAAAGCTTCCCTGCCAACCATGGCCATACTTACTTTAGACCCATACCTCAGAAATCGTTTGGATCCCGGCACTTGCTCACGGATACGTTCAACCGATGAATCGGCGCCGTAAGCGATGACGGCATCCACCGCAGCAATCACCGGTTCCTCAAGGGCGGACGTCCCGCCCTTCCATGGCAGAATCGCTATCGTATCCGCAAGATCCGCATCAACCTCATAAAGCGATCGAACGAACAAGACGGCCATCAACGGCTCTGCAGAAGAGGTCTTACCGATATTTCCGGATTTCACAAGCAGCCCCATGACCAAACTCCAAACTGGCAGACCGGGAACGTTGCCGGAAAAGACATGAAAAATGGACTCCGGCCCGTACGCTCGGCTCATCCCGCCGGATTTCCGTGGGCGAAATTCGTCCAGTACAGCCGCTTGGTCGAACTCTTCATCAAGAAAGCGGAGCAGCTCCTTCTTGCGAAAGGTGCGCATGAACCGCTTCAATTCCAGGCGGATCATCTCCGGGTCATAGTCGGTAATGGCCGGGAGCCAGGTCTCCGCCTGACGGCGAAGTTCGTATTCGGGGTTCAGCCATTTTTGAACCGCCGCATCGATTTTGTCCACAATATCCGCTGTTTTTAGGTGGGCAAGGTATTTCTTCCGGTTTTCCGCCACCTTATGCATTATGTCCATCATGATCTCGGGGGTCAGACAAGGGAGACGCAACAGCAACCGCCCGGAACCACCTTCAATAAGACGATCCGTATAGGATGAGAATTCCACACCTCGCGGAACCGCATAAACGGGAAGAATTTCCGGCTGGTTTGTCCGATCCCCTGTCGCTGCAGGAGCCTTTGTTATATCATTCTTTTTCATACCGGTTTGCCCTCATCAGTTGGTCGATTGCCAGGGAGCACCCGCGGGCCTCCGATCCTTCGGCACGGCCTTGCAGAACAAGGCCGGCCTCGGTTTGAACCCCGATATCCTCGGTCAGAATAGCGACGGCGGAATTCCAATTGGCCAGATCGTAATGAGCCAAAACTCCGGTTTCCCCCTGCCGAACCGGCTCCAACGTATCGGGATCAAGGACCCGCGTTCTAACCCAGGCGGGACCGGCTTTGTCGTGTATTGCCCGACCTGAGAGCATGCAACTGCGAATCGTCAGATCATACATTTGTGAGCTTAATTCGGTCATCCCGTACATATTTAGACAGTGGTTTCTATTCACAGCAAAAACCCGATGAACCGCCTCATACAGCTCTGAGGTTGTAATTTCGCGGGATCTTCCTTTCAGTCCCCCCGTGTCGAACACTCGGCTGCCTGCGGGCAGTGAGAAACGAATTCCGCGCTCATCGCAATAGTCGATCAGGTGTACGTAAGAGAAGGACGCCCCCATCAAGAGAACGGGCTCCCCCCGAAGCTCGCTTGTCCGCAGGCTCTGCACCAGTTCCTCCATATCCAGACCCGTTTCGGGTTTGAAAAAAAAACGGCTATCTTTAGTCCCGAAATGCTCCACAGCCATACTTAAATATCTGGAAAGCGAAGAATTCGAATTCAAATCTTTCCCCGGTGAAAGAACATAAATCATCATCCGTTCGCGATCGGGCAAGACGAACCGTTTGAACGGCGGAACCATGGAGGCGTCCCACACTTCCAGCGTTGGATGGAAATTCTTCCCCCGCTTGTCCGCATTGGTCGTGCCGCTAGTCATGAATACCGCCTCCGCCTCATCCACCGGCTCACAAGAGAGAGTCAGTTCCTTGAAAGCTTGAATCGGAAGGGGCGGAATGTCCTGCCATTCCCGAACCGTTAGCGGGGTTTTCCGCCGGGCTTGGCAGTATTTCCGATAGGGCGGATTGGATTGAAAATGATAACGGAACAATTTTAACGCCAGCTCATTGAACGCGAGCTCCAGGTCGGCAGGGGTCCCGGAAGGAAGCCGCTCATCCGCATGGGAAGTCCGGTCGCCTACGTCGGCGAAGCGATCCATAAATTGCAATATTTCGGCAACGATGGCCCTGGATTCCGGTCTCATGACCCCGACTTCCTGGATAACCCCAACCACCCAGGGACATTAACCAGCAACAACTGAAGAAGGATGGCCACAACGGCCCCGACGAGAATCGTGTTGGAAAGAAATTCGCCGACAACTCCCGCATAGCCTTTGAAATAAGTGGGCAGTGCAATCGCCAGCAAGATGGAGAGTCCGGCAATCGTGAAGTTGGCTTCATTCTTCTCCATTCTGCCCAATATCCCGATACCGGTGAAGACCAGGGAAGCCGCAGCCGGAAGGAAGAGACCGCCGACAACCGCATCTGGGGTCACAGCAAGCAACGCTCCCGCCTTCGGGACAAACCCCAGAACGAGAAAGATCACCCCAGCGGTGATGACCGCATAACGGGAACCGACCCCCGTTAAGCGCAACAGGCCGACGTTCTGGGCATAAGCTGTGGTCGGAAATCCGCCAATCAGGGTGGAGGCGATCGAACCCGCCGCTTCCCCGGAAAACCCGTACCGAATGCGCTTCGAATCCAGAGGAACATTGACCATTTCTGCCGCTGCGTGATAGACGCCCATCGCTTCGATCACCGCAACTATGTATGCAAAGAAAAATGTTCCGAAAGCCGTCCAGTTAAACTCCAGGGATCCATAGGGGAGAAAATGCGGGAGTCCGAACCAGCCCTTATCCGCAACCATGGAGAAATTGGTTTGGCCCATGCCGACCGCGATCAAGTCCCCCACAACCAGGGCGATTAAGAAAGCATAGGAACGTAAAAACCCTTTTCCAAAAACAGATAATAGGATGACTATGAGGGCAGTAGGAATCGACATCAGGAGTACGGGCGCCGTAGCGAACGTCTTCATATCCGCAGTCCCGCCAAGAAATTCGTACAGTGTGAAGCTGGAAAGCGCAACACCTACGATAAGAATGACGGAACCGGAAACGACTGGAGTAAATATTGCTTTGAGACGGCCCAGCGCGCCTGTAATCGCCAAGATAAACACGATGATTCCGCTGAGAATAATCCCCCCTCCGGCTGCAGCCAACCCATTCGCCTTGCCGGCGGCGATCATCAGTGAATCAAAGGCGGCCGAAGGCCCTTGGACAACGGGCAAGCGGACCAAGCGGGTAGCCTGGACCAGCGTAACCAGTCCGGCAGCGATGAAGATCGCGTTGACCATATTGGCGGCGAGCACCAGCGGCAGTCCGATCAGTGCGGCAACAAAGACGGGATCAAGCCATACATTGGAAACAAATACATGCTGCAAGCCATACAGGAAATTTTTAGCCGCCGGAAGCTTATCCTCCAGCCCTACAGTTAAGTACGGGGTATCACTTGAAATCTTTTGCGTGTTTTCTTGCGTCTGCACTTGCACTCCTCCTTGGATTAACCCAAATATCGATGATAAAGGTTTTTAGCTTCGACAATATTTTTCGTTCCGTGAACGAGCACCCTGCCATCCTGAAAAATGGCCAAGCGATGCTCCCCTATTATGAAAGAGACTAAATAAGGGTTTTTCTCAACCTTCCCGCCTTGAACGGCCAATCTTTCAGCGACTTCGTCCAAATCCCGTTTCATCGGGACGGGGGGGCGAATCTGAACCGTATCCCTGCCGCATAACACCGCGGTTTTCGCATGATTGGAGGCGGAGAGATAAGGATAAGTCGGCTTCGTACCGCACGAGAGGCATCCTTCCTT
>JAJFMO010000171.1 GCA_020697475.1 Paenibacillaceae bacterium
GTTCCGGGTAAAAAGATGGCGCTCAAGTTCGCCACTATCGACTCAACGCTCGCACTTTCATTCGCTTTCTTCGTCAATGCGGCGATTCTGATCTTGTCAGCGGCTGCGTTCCATACTTCCGGCCATACCGAAGTGGCAAGCATTGAGGATGCGTACCAATTACTCGGTCCGTTGCTTGGCACCGGCGCCGCCAGCATCTTGTTCGGCGTCGCGTTGCTCGCCTCAGGCCAAAGCTCGACGTTGACCGGAACGCTAGCTGGCCAGATTGTGATGGAAGGCTTCATCAACATCCGCTTGAAGCCGTGGTTCCGCGGACTGATTACCCGCTTGATCGCCCTGTTGCCGGCCGTGATCGTCATCGCTATATACGGGGAACGGGGGACGGTTAACCTGTTGATCCTAAGCCAGGTCATCCTGTCGCTCCAACTCTCATTCGCTGTCGTTCCGCTGGTCAAATTCACCGGCGACCGCAAGAAGATGGGCGAACTAGTCTCACCCCGCTGGCTTCGCTGCCTAGCCTGGTTCGTGGCATCAATCATCGTGTTGCTGAATGCCTATTTATTGTTCGCGACTTTCACCGCGGATATGTAACGTTAAACATCAAGAAGGAGTTCGTGCGCGGGCACGAACTCATTCTTGCCATAAACAAGAGCGTGTATTGGTATAGGATCTGGGTATCAGGGCCCTTGAGTTGCTCAATGTGTATGGTTTTTAGCATACAATCGGGGCTAGAGTTACATGTTGGGCCGATACTATATGATTTTTCATATACAATCGGCAAAATTCGAATTTTATTATCGAATATATGTGAAATTTCATATACATTTCGTTTGCGGTTGGGATCGCGGCATATTTTGCCACTTTCTACGAATTTAGATTTCCCACGGACAATTAAGCCCATCATGCATCCGTTAAAGTTGGAATCAGCGTTAAAGTTGCGCGCACCTACTGAATTTCAGCACCCTACGCTACTACCTCAGAGCCCCATATCAATCAACATGAAGTTGTTATCCTTGTCTCCGTCGTTGATAAATTGCAACTCGCTTACTTCATCAATCCGCGCCGAATCTCCGGCTTCAAGTAGATGCTCCCCATTGAGACGCAGTGCTCCGTCTATGACAAATACATACATTTTCCCCGGGTCGGACTGTTGATATGAGATGGATTTACCGCTTTGCAACCTGGATAAATACATCGTCACATCCTGCTCGATGCCGAGCGATTCGGGATACTGATCTCGTCGGTTCGAGACGACCGGATACAACACGTTCCACTGCTGCTCCTTGGAAAATTGCTTCTGCTCCCACGCCGGCGCCAGCCCCCGAGAGCGCGGGATGAACCATAGCTGCAACAGATGCACTTCCTGATCCGGCGACGGATTCATCTCTGAATGGCGAATTCCCGTACCCGCCGTCATATGCTGCACCTCGCCCGGGTGAATCAACCCGGAATTGCCCATACTGTCCCGATGCTCCAGCACGCCGTCGATCACGTAGGTGACAATTTCCATATTCGCATGAGGATGCATTCCGAATCCGCCGCCCCCGGCGATCCGGTCGTCGTTGAACACCCTGAGCGAGCCGAACTGCAAATTTTCGGGATCATAATAATCGGCGAAAGAAAAACTAAACCGTGTATTCAGCCAGTCCTGTTGTACCGCATAACGCTCGTCCGAACGAATGATTTTCATAACGAACCCGCCTCTCCATTTTAATATTAATAACGCTGGTTATTAACTTACTAATAGTAAGTATATTATATTAATCCACTTACTTCTGTCAAGTGATTATGGTAAAATAGATACATGAGTAACAAGGGAGTTGAGAAGGATGGAACCACAACCACAACAGCTTTGCCCTAAATTTGAAAATGCATTCGAGTTGCTGGGCAAACGTTGGACCGGACTGATTATCCATGTCTTGATGGATGGCCCCAAACGTTTCAAGGACATCTCGGAAGTCATCTCGGGGATGAGCGACCGCATGCTGGCCGAGCGCTTCAAGGAGTTGGAGACGGCCGGCATTATCAATCGCACTGTGTATCCGGAAATTCCTGTGCGTATAGAGTACAGCTTGACAGAGAAAGGGAAAGCTCTGGCCCCGGTGATGCAGCAAGTGCAGAAGTGGGCGGAGCAGTGGGTCGAGCGGTGAAAGCGAAAATTCTTATCGCCGACGATGAAACGAACATTACCGATGTGTGCGCCCGTTACTTAGAGCGGGAAGGGTATGCAGTCGTCATTGCCAATGACGGGAATGAAGCCATGGAAATATGGCGGAGGGAGAACCCGGATTTGATCGTCCTGGACTTGATGATGCCGAAGCTTGGCGGGATGCAAGTTTGCGAGCAGATCCGATATGAGCAGGATGTACCGATCGTCATGCTGACCGCTCGCGGGGAAGAGCCGGATCGGCTGATGGGGCTGACTGTCGGCGCGGATGATTACATTACCAAACCTTTTAGCCCGAGGGAACTGGTACTCAGAATCCATGCGATTTTGCGACGTACCCGTGCACTTCCCACCGCGAACGAGAACGAATCGGTACCGGATGAGTTGGTTTTCCCGGAGCTCGTTATCCGTCCACTGAGTCGCATAGCGGCGGTTGCCGGGCAGCCGGTCGACCTGACGGTCAAAGAATTTGACTTGCTTTGGCTGTTGGCCAGAAATCCCGGCAGAGTATTTTCCCGCAACCAATTGCTGGATTTGGTCTGGGACACCGATTTTTACGGAGACGCCACAACTGTAACCGTTCACATCCGTCGTTTGCGCGAGAAGGTGGAGCCAGTCCCTTCGCAACCCCGGTATATCAAGACCGTCTGGGGCATCGGGTATAAATTCGAAAGCAGGGAACAAGAATGAGGTTGCGCCATTACTTGATGATCGCCAACGGAGTCAGTTTGGCTGTCATTTTGCTCTGCTTATTTTTCAGCTATACCACCATGTTCTTATCTTTCCATAAAATGCTTTGGCTCAGCGCAGCCACTCTGGGAGCGGGATTGTTATCGTTCGTCGTCCACTATATGTTGACGAGGCCGTTGGAGGGCTCGATCCGGCTCATCACCGAGCAATCGAGAAGGATTGCCGACGGCCAGTTCCAGGGCAATGTGCCACTGGTCGGGCCGGCCGAGTTCAAGACGTTGGCCGCTCAATTCAACGAGATGAACGCCCGCCTGGAACAAAATTTCAGCCGCCTGCGTACTTCTGAAGCTTCGCGAAGAGAGTTGGTGGCCAACGTTTCCCACGATTTGCGCACTCCGATGGCGTCGATCCAATCGTTCGTTGAAGCGTTGCAAGACGATATCGTGAAGGATGAGACCACGTTCCGCCAATATTTGACGACGATTCGCCAGGAGACGGCACGCCTGTCGGCGATGATTGAAGACTTGTTTCAACTGTCCCGTCTGGAAGCGGGGGCGGAATCGTTCGAGCCCGTCCCTCAGCATTTGGACAGCTTATTGTTGGAGATATTGCAATCTCTGGCGTTCCAGTTCGAAAGCAAAAGTTTGCGGGTCGTGACCGACATCCCGGAAAATTTGCCGCGGATGGCGCTCATGCCGCTCAAGATCGAGCGGGTGCTGGCAAACCTGCTGCATAACGCTATCCGCCATTCTCCAGAAGGCGGAATCATTCGCATCGAAGCCGCCATGGTGCCGCCAACATCGGAACAATCGTCGGCTGATAAGGAATGGGTTCGCTTGTCCGTCACGGACGAAGGGGAGGGAATCGCCGTAGCGGAGCAACCGTTCGTGTTCGAACGGTTTTACCGAACGGACAAATCGCGCCATCGCGGAAGCGGGGGTTCCGGGCTCGGACTCGCCATCGCCAAGTCGATCGTCGAATTGCACGGCGGTGAGATCGGGGTTCTCAGCTCGCCCGGTGCAGGCAGCACTTTCTGGCTAACCTTGCCGGTGGCATCGGCGTAATACTTTCGTAAGATTTGTGTTACAGATTCATAAGCTTTTTCCGTTATTCTTAGGTAACATTTTTAACATGGGGAAAAGTGGGTGGTTCGTAATGGCGGAGCGCAACCGAGGATGGTTGAAGCAGACGTTCGGCAAAAAATTGAACAAACTGCATAAGTGGAACGCTTGGGTCATTCTGATCTTGGCCGTTTCCGGAATGTTGCTGTATATCCCCTCGATTCGGGGAGACCTTGGCGTCTTAAGAGTCATCATGAAGCAAGTGCATATTTATGTGGGGCTGCTTTCCATTGTCCTCATCGCCCTGTATAGCCCGTTGCTGGTTAGGCACGTAAAGCAACTCCGCAATCGGCCCGGGCAGCGGTTCAATCTTGGGGTTGTGTTGTTCATTCTCATTGGATGGAGTTTGTCCGGTCTGGTGCTGTGGCAGCTGCGCATGTTCTCGCCGATTATCGGCAGCGCCGCCTTGTTCGCGCATGATCTGTTCTCTTGGATCGGCATTCCGTATGCCGTCTATCATTCGTTGACGCGCTTACGCTGGATTCGTGACGACAAGAAGCGAGCCGTCCGGCCGATCGCCGTCGAGTACGAAGAAGTCCCCGAGGGTGCCGTCGCCGCAGGTGCGGCGGGTTCAGCCGGAGTTCCGGCAGAGCCTCCGAGATGGAAGCAGGCATGGGATACGTTCCGCGAAGAACATCCCGTCTCCCGCCGAACGTTCATCAGCACAATCATCTGGCTGCTCTTGCTCGTTGGAATCGGCCCTAAATTTGTGAAATGGCTATTCGGTCCGGTCGATGCGGACGTTTCGTTCACGATGGCGGACCAGACGTCCGACCCGAACGCCCCGCAGGCGCTGCAATCGCTGACCCCGTTGCCGGAATCGAATCCGCCGATCGGCGGCGGCCGCAACGGCACGTTTCGCATCTATACCGTGACCGAGTTTCCGCAATTTGTCGAGAGCAAGTGGAAGTTTCTCATCGGCGGCCTGGTGGAAAATCCGCAGTCGTGGTCGTGGGAGCAATTTTCCAAGCTGGAACGGATTGCGCAAGTGAGCGATTTTCACTGTGTGACCGGTTGGTCGGTGTATCATATTACTTGGGAAGGCATCCCGTTGGCGAAATTTCTGGAGCAGGCGAAGGTAAAGAAGGAGGCTCGGTACGTCCGTTTCTATTCCGACGACGGGGTGTATACCGATACACTGACGCTTGATCAGGCGAAGATGAACGATGTCATGGTGGCGGTGATGATCGACGGCAAGCCGATTTCCCAGAAGCTGGGAGGCCCAGTGCGGCTGATCGTTCCGAAAATGTACGGCTACAAGTCGGTCAAGTGGCTGAACGGCATCGAGTTAATCGATCGGGATGTCATCGGTTTTTGGGAGGAGCGGGGCTACGACACGGACGCTTGGGTGCGGGGGACTTGACCGATCACAAATTCGGCAAATTCGGAATTCGGGCGACAATCTGATTCATCGTAAAATGAACGCAAGTCAGTTGCGTCGATCTGACCGGCTCGTCTTCCGTATATACGTCCGCCAATTCGTAACGACCTTCTTGAATCAGATACTGCTCCAAGATGCTTCCCGTGACGTCAACGATCCAATATTCGGGAATTCCGTATTGCGCGTAAACGCGGAGTTTGCTGACTTTATCCCGCTTCATGGATGAGGGCGACAAAATCTCCACCACGAGGTCGGGTGCCCCTTCGACTCCGCGTTTGCTGAGAATCGACAAGCGATCGCGGTGGATCATTACGATATCCGGTTGGCGCACCTCCCTCTCGGACAGGATCACATCAAGTGGGGCATGAAGAATCAAGTATTCCGACTGACAGGAAGATTCCAGGATACGTTCCAGGGCGGAACTAATCACTTGATGCCGGGGAGCGGCACTTGGGCTCATCGCTTCCAGCACGCCGTCGGCCAACTCGTACCGGACGCCGTCATCCGGCAATGCAGCGTAATCGCCATAGGTCATTCCTTGTTCCCGTACCTGCGGAGACTTTTTCTCATCATTCATTAATAACACCGCCACTCGTCCGATTTCCCTTGATTGTAACATAATCTGATGCCCTTTTTCCCGAAAAATGTTAAGATGAAAGCATCACACAACAGGATGCGGGGAACAGTATGGCCATCGAGTTGATCTCCGTTAACGTAGGGAAACCGGCGATCCAGAAATTTGAGGGACTGGAAGTCTTGACCGGAATTGATAAGACGCCTGTGCGAGGACCGCTTTATTTATCGCGGATCAATCTGGACGGCGACGAACAAGCCGACTTGATTAATCATGGCGGGACGGATAAAGCGATTTGCGTCTATTGCGCCGAGCATTATTCTCATTGCGAGCAAGTGCTAGGCGTGAAGCTGGCAATGGGAGCGTTCGGCGAGAATTTTACGATTCGGGGACTGACCGAACAAGAGGTGTGCATCGGCGACGTATTTCAGATTGGCGAGGCCGTCGTGCAAGTAACCCAGCCTCGCGGCCCGTGCTATAAATTGGGACGGAAGCACCGGTTTCTGGAGTTGCCGATTATGCTGGAGCAACGAGGGTATACCGGCTATTACTTCCGCGTATTGCTAGAGGGGACGGTCGCGCCGGGGTTGGCGGTTGTACCGGTGGAACGCCATCCGCTGGGGGTAACCGTGGCCGAGGCGAACCGTCTGATGTATCGCGACAAGCACGAAGAAGCGGGGCTGCGGCGCATTCTCAGCGTCGCTGAGCTTTCGGAGAGTTGGCGGGGCAAATTCGCCTCGCGGCTGGCGGAGGTCGGGCCATGACGACCTCGACGAATTTGTGCCCGTTGACGGGCGTGATCTTGGCCGGTGGGCAGAGCCGTCGGATGGGCGGGCGGCCGAAGGCTCTTCTGCCCTTCGGCGGAGAGCCGATTATTCGGCGGCAAATCGCCGAGATGCGCAAGTGTTGCGCCGACGTCATCGTGGTTACGGCGTTGGAAGAAGTCCGCGACGCGGTTCGTGAAGCCGAAGGCTTGGAGGCCGCCGAACGCATCATGATCGTCGCGGATCGCTACCCGGACAGCGGTCCGCTGTCCGGCATCCATGCCGCAGCGCTTGCTCCTGCGGCCGGGCAATACCTGTGGGTCGTCGCCTGCGACATGCCCCACATCAGCTCCGCAGCCGCGCTCGCCTTGCTCGGCTGCCTCACAGGCCCGTCGCCGGCCCACGCAGCGGCGGTGCCTTACGTGCAAGGCCAGCTGCACCCGCTCCACGCGGTGTACGAGCGGAGCCAGGTCTTGCACGCCGCCGAACAGCTGCTGGCGCAGGGGCGGCTTCGCCTGCAAGGCTTGCTGGAGCAGCTGCCGTGGCGACAAGCC
>JAJFMO010000172.1 GCA_020697475.1 Paenibacillaceae bacterium
CGACGTAATGGGAGACGTTTACCCCATGCTTGCCGGCGTACTCCCGCTCTGCAATTCGGCAAAGTCGAATTAGAGCGCCAATAGATTGCGTCCAAGCTGCTGTAATTCGGAAAAGTCGAATTAGAGCGCCATAAGTCTGCGTTCAAGCTGCCGTAATTCGGTAAAGTTGAATTGGAGCGCCATAAGAACACAAATAACTCGCATTAAACGTCCGCCCCACCCTTGCCCCTTCCGCCCCGTCCAGTACCGGAATTACGCAAACTTTCTGGATCCGTCCCGAAACGAGCAAGCTCCGCTCCGTGGAGCTATTCTTGTTGCATCGAAGGCAGCGGAAGCAAAATCGTAAACGTAGTTCCAACTCCCAGAGTGCTGCTTACGTACACTTTGCCTTTGTGCGCCTCGACGATATTTTTCACAATTGACAGACCAAGTCCGGTTCCCCCGGAAGCGCCCTTTCCTCTTGTTCTCGCCTTGTCCGCTTTATAGAACCGCTCGAAGATGTACGGCAAATCGGCAGCGGGAATGCCGCTTCCCTGATCGGCCACTTGCAGCTTGGCGAAGTTTATTGCATCGATCGTTTCCACAACGGCCGACAACGTGATGACGGCGTCACGAGGCGTATGGCGAATCGCGTTGTCCAACAAATTCGTCAACACTTGCTCCAACCGATCCTCGTCGGCTTGCTCAAGCACAATCTCTTCCCGCGGCAGGCGGCAAATCAGGTCGATCCCATTCTCCTTGGCGAATACGTTAAACTTGCGATGAATTCGCTGCAGCAGTAAATTCAAATCGACGATGCGCAAGTTCAGCTGCGAATGCCCCGCCTCCATGCGCGCCAGATCGAGCAAATCGTTGACCAGCCGCTCCATCCGCAGCGATTCGTCGTAAATGATTTGCACCATTTCGCGATGCTCCTCCGGGGAAACAGCGATGTCGTCAATCAGCGCCTCGCTGTAGCCATGGAGCATCGACAGCGGTGTGCGCAGCTCGTGCGACACGTTGGCGACGAAATCGCGCCGCAGCTTCTCCAAGCGAAACTCCTCGGTGACGTCCCGCATCACGGCGACCGTCCCGCGCATCATCTCGCTGGAATAAAGCGGCGCCATGACGACGGACCAGACTCCGTCCATCACATGCACCCGCGACGTATGCTCAGAGCCGTCGCCCAGCACCTGTTCGAACAGCGGCCGCAGCGGCTCGGGCAAGCGATCAGGCTGATCATCGCCGCTCGTTCCGTCAGATTCGGCCTTCGCCTCCTCCTGCCCTCCCCACTCGATTCCGCTCCAATCTTCAATGATCTTCTGTCCTTGCGGGTTGGACAAATTGACGTTGCCGTCGACGTCGAACGTGATAACCGCATCCGACATGCTTCGCAGCACGCTGGACAAATGCACCTTCTCATCGTTCAGAGCTTCGATGTTCTGCTTCAACTCGCGGGCCATATGGTTGAACGTCTTGGCCAATTCGCCGATCTCGTCCGAGGAATGGACGGTGACCCGGGTTTCGTATTCCCCGACCGAGATCAAGTCGGCGGCTTTCTTCAATTGCCGGAGCGGTCGGGTAATTCGCGTCGACAGGAAGAAGGCGAAAACCGTCGTCATCGTAAAACCGATCAACGAGACGAAGAAGAACAGCAGCTTAACGTGCCATTGCGTATATTCGAGCGTCTGCAGCGACTGATACACAACGGCGATTCCGGCATAGCCGTTCGTCGCCGCCGGATCTTTGACCGGAGTAGCGACGGACATAAATTCCGCCTTGCCGAAACCGCTCGTGGACACGGAGAAATTGCCGGTGACGGTGGCCCCGGCGAACGCCCGCTCCAACTCCCCTGGGGCGAACATTCGCTCCACTCCGATCAGCGAGATGCTGTCGTCCGCCCCGGCTCCGGTCGTCTCATGCCGATCGGACCGCACGAAGATGAGTTTCGCTTCCTGCGCTTCCAGCAGCTCGTTTACCATGCCGATATATGACGTTTCGTCCTTGTGTAAGCTCATTTCGCTGGCAATTTTGCCGGCGAGCCGCTCAAGCCCAAGCTTCTGATCTTTGGAATTGGCGAAGATCGAATCGATGAACCGGCCGAGAAACAAGCTTAAAATGAGCAAAACGACGACCACCAGACCGATGATCGTCAACCATAGTTTACCGACAACACTTTTGAACAAAAACACGTTATCTCGGCACCTCTAATTTGTACCCGACGCCCCACACCGTTGTAATCATCGCCGCAGCGTCGGAGGATACTTTGTTCAGCTTTTCCCGCAATCTCTTGACATGGGTATCGACTGTTCGCAAATCGCCGAAAAATTCATAATTCCATACGTCCTTTAGCAAATCTTCGCGAGAAAACACTTTGTCCGGCGAACTGGCCAAGTAATGCAGCAATTCGTATTCCTTCGGTGTCAAAGCTACTTCGTGACCGCCTGCCGTCACCCGATGCGCATCGTGCTCAATAACGAGATTCGGGAAGACAATGTCGTTGCTCGTCACATTATCTTTGGTTAAATAGGCGGTCGCTGAGGAACGCCGCAAAATCGCCTTCACCCGATAAATCACTTCACGCGGGCTGAACGGCTTGACCACATAGTCGTCGGCACCAGCCTCAAACCCGTGCACCCGGTTGTTCTCCTCGCCCTTGGCGGTGAGCATGATCACCGGTGTCGACTTCACTTGACGCAGCCGGGAGCATACTTCGATGCCGTCGATGCCCGGCAGCATGACATCGAGCAAGATCAAGTCGAATTCCTGCACGCTCGCCAATTGCAACGCCGACTCCCCGTCCTGCGCTTCCGAGATCATGTACCCTTCCTTTTCCAAATACATCCGCAGCAGCCGGCGAATCCGTTCTTCGTCATCGACAATCAAAATGTTGGCTTGAGCTTCCATCGCAAGTCACCTCTTCGCAAAAAGTATAAGTTGTGAGGTCATACTCCGGCGTAAGAGTGCAATCCGGCAATGACCAGGTTGACGCCGATCAGCGTAAACATGACGACCAGGAAGCCGACGACGGCGAGCCACGCCGAACGTTTGCCCTGCCAGCCGCGGGACAAGCGCAAATGCAGGAAAGCGGCGTAAAACAGCCACGTAATAAGCGCCCAGTCTTCCTTCGGGTCCCAGCCCCAGAACCTTCCCCACGCCTCGGACGCCCAGATCATCGCGAAGATCAACGCTCCAAGCGTATAGATCGGATAGCCGATGGCAATCGCCCGATAGCTGATTTCGTCCAAGTCTTCCGCGTCGATCCCGGCAAGCGCGGGCTGAATCGCTTCCCCAAGCCTGCGGCGCGCGACGAGCCGCAAGATAGCGTAGAGGATGAGACCGGCGAGCAGCGACCATACGACGGTATTGAACTTTCGGCCTGCGTTGCCGCCCTTCATCCACGACGGCGAGGTCATCGGCGGTTTGTCCATGCCGAGGAACGGCTTCATCGAGATGAGCTGGCTGTCATACGGTTGAAAAAGCGGCGGCAACACGTAATCGATCTTCTGGGTGACGGTCTGCTCGACGCCTTGCGGATCTTTGACCGTCACTTGTTTGCCGAATTGAGCCGAATAGCCGGCCGCGTGAAATCCGAAGACGACGGAGACGAATGCGATAACGGTTACGATTGTAAACAAGGTAAATTCCGCGCCTCTTTGCTCACGTCGCGCCGCCTTGGATGTCCCCTTAAAATCGATCGTCCGCAACAAATACATCAGTCCGCCGGCAAAACCGACAGCGAAGAATGCTTCTCCTGTCGCAGCCGTGGTCACGTGAATTTTCAGCCAATAGCTTTGCAGCGCCGGAATTAACGGTTGAACCTCATGCGGGAATACAGAAGCATAAGCGATCACGATAATGCCTACCGGCAAAGCGAACATTCCAAGCACCGGAGTGCGGTAGATCAAATAGACGATAATGAAAGCGAACATAATCATCATCGCCAGAAACGTCATAAACTCGTACATGTTGCTCGTTGGAATATGCCCGGCACTGTACCAGCGAGTGAAGAAGAACAGCAAGTGGCAAGCAAAACCGACGACAGACGCCGCGAAAGCGAATCGGCCCCAACGCTTGACGTGCTCCTGCGGATCGCGGCTGCTCCAGCCTTTGCCGGCAACCGCAAGAACAAATACCAAGAAAGCGATACAATAGACGATGAACGCCGCAAGCAGCGCAGAACTGCTGATGGTTTCGAAATTCATTCGCGGTTCCTTCCCTTCTCCAAAGATTTGGGATCGACGTCAATCCCCGTCTTGCCAAGGGCGTCGGCCACTTCCTTGCGGATGCCGAACCAGTTCTTGTTCGTATGCGCACCCAGCATCAGCCTGGCTCCGTCGATGCGCAGCCAGATGCGACGATGCTGCCAATAAAAGCCCATAATCAGGCCGATCATCGAGACAGCGGCGCCGAACCAGATGTAAGGCATCGCCTTCTCCACCCGTATGTTCAAATAAGACGTGTACTGAGCGATTTTCACATCGTCCATCGAGCCGACAGACAGATCGAACCGGCTGCCGAGCGCCCCGTTGATGTCGTCTTGACGGAAATTGACTTTATCGATCTGCCGCGGAAAATACATATATGGCGACCCTGCGGCGGGCAAGCCCGGTCCAGTCAACGAGAAGACGAAAGCCGGCGCCAACGGTTTGTTCGACTTGGTCATCGGCAACCCCTTGTCGTCCAGGCCGAACTCGGGGAAGAAGCTTTTCAACGTCAACGTAAAAGGTCCCGCTTGATACGACGGCAGCGGATTATCCATCTGCAAGTCGATCGGTCCGTACGATTGGCCTGTCGAATGATCGGTCAGCATCGGTTTGATAGCCAGCAACTCGGGCGTTTCCGAATAGTCGAATTGGAACACTTGCAAATCTTTATACTTCAGCGGTTTGTTGACCTCGATCTGCTGGTGCGTCAACTCGCGCAGCACCGGCTGCTTGTCCGCAACGCGGCAATCGGCGGTACATTCGTAGAGGATCGCGTCTGTTTTGTACACCTTCGGAACGGCCACGTCCCGCTGCCGGAACCCTTCCGACATCTCGTCCGGGTTATAGAAATCGACCGTAAATTGGTTGTTCAACAAATAGTAATTCGTGCCGGAAATCGCTTTGGGCGAGCCTTCGAGAAACTCCATGTACTGGTTCATATGCCAGCCTGGGATGCCACGCGACAGCGCCGCCAGCAAAAAAATAATCAAACCGATATGATTGATGTAAGGCCCCCAGCGGCTGAAGCGGTTCTTCTCGGCGAGCAGCGCACCGTCTTCGCGATACACGCGATAATGTTTCTTGCGAAGGGCATCGGCGAACCGATCGTCCCAATCCTTAGTCGATTCGTTCACCCCGGATTGAGGCAAGTCCCCTTCGAAGGCCACCTTTTGCCGCAAAATAAAGCTCGGATGCTTCCTCAGTTGCTGCTTGGACAACGCCCGGTACAACGGCAACACACGGTCGAGGCTGCAGATGACAAGCGAGGTGCCGATCATAAACAGCAGCATACGGAACCACCACGAATCAAACGTATGGGACAGACCAAGCAGGTAATACAGTTCCCCGCTCCAACCGTATGTATCTTTATAGAAAGTCGCCGGATCGAGGTTTATGAACGTATCTTCCTGCGGAAAAATCGTCCCGATCGCCGAAGCCAGCAGAGTGAAGATAATCAAGTAGACCGCAATTTTCACCGAGGAGAAAAAGTTCCATACCCGATCCAGCGGCGTACGCTTGGCTCTTTGAGATCGCCTTGCCACTCCGTCATAACGCATCTCCAGAGGCTCGTTGCCCGCCTCGTCCGTCAGCGGCTTCCCGCACGATTCGCAAAGTACGGTTCCGACATGGTTCTGGTGCCCGCACTCGCATTTCGTATTGTGAATCATCCGCATCTACTCCAGCAGTTTCATAATGTTGCGCTCGATGAAGTCTTGTTCCATCTGGCCTTCTTGCTTGGCCTCGATCTTGCCGCTCTTGTCGACGAAATATGTGGTCGGATACAACTTCACCCCGTACTTTCGCGACAAGTCCATATCCGGATCGAGCAGCACGGGAAACGTCAGCTTCAATTGCTTGACGAAGCTGTCCACCGTCACCTTGTTTTCCCCGAGATTGACGGCGAGCACCGTGAAGCCTTGTTGCCGCCACTTATCGTATTGCGCCTGAATGGCCGGCATTTCGTCCCGGCAGGGCGGGCAGAACGTGCCCCAGAAATTGATCACTACCGGCTTGCCGCGGTATTCGGATAATTGATGGGTCTGGCCGTCCAAATCCGTGAGCGTAAAGTCCGGCGCCTTGTCGCCGACGACCGGCAACGGGCTCCGCGAAGCGAAGCTTCCACCGACGGCGAAAGCCCCGACGATGACCAGAACGAGCAATATGGCGATCTGTATCCATGTTCTATGTTTTCCCATCACAGCTCACCTTCAAACCAATTATATAAGAAACGACGCGGCGCTAAAGGCGGTTTTCTTGAATTTTATGTGACTTGACAGCCGATTGTTTCAATTCGTTCACTTCTTGTGAGGTCAAGTGGCGAAACTTGCCGCGCGGCAATCCGCTCAAGTCGAGCGAGCCGTACTGGATTCTTTTCAGCTTGCGAACCGGGTAACTCACCGCTTCGAACATCCGTCGAATTTGGCGGTTGCGGCCTTCATGGATCGTAATGGTGAGCACTGTTTCTTTCTTGTCCGGGTCGATGTCGTAGTATTCGATCTCCGCCGGAGCGGTCATGCCGTCGTCGAGCTTGATTCCCGCGCGCAGCTTGTCCAGCACGTCGCCATGAGGCGTCCCTTGGACGGTGGCCAGATACGTCTTTGGCACATGGTGGCTTGGATGGGTCATCAACTGAGCGAATTCCCCGTCGTTGGTCAACAGCAGCAGCCCTTCCGAATCGTAATCGAGCCTGCCGACAGGATAAATTCGCTGATCGATGCCGCGGATATAATCCGTCACCACTTTACGCCCTTCCGGATCGCTGATGCTGGTAATCACCCCTTTGGGCTTGTTCAGCATCAAGTAAACTTTGGCCGTGCTCTTACGGATCGGCTTGCCGTCCACGGCGATTTCGTCGGTATCGGGATCGGCCTTCGTGCCGAGCACATTCGCCGTCTGTCCGTTCACGCTGACTCGGCCGGCAGTGATCAGTTCCTCGCACTTGCGCCGGGAGCCAATTCCCGCTTCGGCCAAAACTTTTTGCAATCTCTCTTGCATTCTCCGTCGTCACCTCATCTATGGATGTGCGACGAATTCGTATGCCGCGCACAACCTCAATGATACC
>JAJFMO010000173.1 GCA_020697475.1 Paenibacillaceae bacterium
CAAACGAAGGTCAGCTCTCCGATCGCATTGTTTCACGGCTTTGCTCGACAATGGCGGCAGTCTTCGTCACAGGACGCTTCGTATCCGGATTTGATCGAGGCGAATCGGGATTACGCCCAATCAATGGCGCAAGCCTTTGGCAGTTTATCCGGCAAGGAGCAGAACAGGGAGAATTCGGCTGCTGCGAGGAAACGCAACAAACAAGAACAAAAGTCGCGTCTCCAGAACGTACTGGACCAAGCGAAATCGGTAACGGAAGGGTGTCCGGAAAACCTTGGCTCGACTTACTCTAGGCTTGAGGGAGAGAGAGGGAGCGGAGACGGGGGCTTATTTTCCAAATATAGGCTGTTCAATGACATCCCGGCTAAATCTTCGGACAAAACTTCCGTGGGAGATGCGAACGATTTCGGGGGAGTCTCTTTCGGGTTGGCAAGCAAATTGCTCGATTTGATGTCAATAGCTCACGAGTTGGCGGCTGCACATGTCTTGCCGAACCAGGAGGCGGAATATATATTGTACGGTTTCGGTTCATGCGAAGCGAACTACACGGCTGCCTACGCCGAAATGTTCTCCCTCAGACTCGCCATCCGGACGACGGAGCAATTGATGAATCCGGAAAACGAAATACTTCAGATCGGCTCCCCCGCGTTGGTGCTGTTGGCGGCTTTGGCTCGGGGAGCGGCGGATGCGCTGGAGGATATGAAGAAATTGCTTGACGGCAAGGACGTGCCGTTCATGAGCAAGCTGGGGAATGCCGTACGCTTGAATTACCGGGATTATTTGCGGCTGTTCCTGCTTCTGCACAGCTCGGATCGCAACATGCTGTCAAGGACGCAAGCATTGATTGAACTGAATACAGGCAAAAACTTGGAGCTTTACGCCACGTACATGCAAGCCAAAGCGACAACATCCGTGAAGCTGTGGTTTCTTCCCGAACTGTTCCGCCTCCTCGACGTCTTAGGAATGCAAAGCTGTCGGGTACGGAACGATCGATGTGAGATCGCCCGGACGGCGGTGTTCGCCTATTAACCCTATCTATGTAAGACAAGGCGGAGCGAGATGGATCAAACGGCTTCGTAGCGAACGCGGCGGTTTAACCGTGGAAGGGGCTCTTGTGTTGCCGATGTTTCTAAGCTTCTTGTTCGCTCTGTTGATCATGACGAGGATCGCGATGATTGCGACGGCTCTGCATATGGCGACAGCAGAAACTGTCAAGACAGTGTCCGCACATCTTTACCCTGTCGCTAAGCTGGCCAGTGCTGCCGATGACGCATGGAAACAGCGCATCCCCGAATCGCTGCAACCGTATCTCCAGTTGTTGCCCGATTGGCAGAACTTGGCACAACCGCTGTTATGCAAAGCCCTTACTCCGTTGGTCGGGTCGTTCGCCGATCAACGCGTCTTGAAAAAGAGCAATCTGGTGGTGACTCAGGTGATATTGCCGGGGACAGGCCACACGGATGAACCGTTTTTCGGAATTGAAGTGGAATATGTGTTTACACTGCCCGTTCCATTCGTTCATAAACAAATCAAGTTGAAATCCGCGGCTATGGAAAGAGCTTGGATCGGAGATTCACCCGGATGACGTCCAACAAAAAAGGAGGAGAGTTGTGGCTGTTTATACGCCGGGCATTTTATTGTCGTTGTTATTGATTGCGGCATTCGTGACAGATGTTGGCAGTATGAGAATCCCGAATCGTTTGACTGTCTGCTTTTCTCTTGCAGGTATCCTTTCCCATGTTTTATTTGAAGGGTGGCAAGGGATGAGATTTTCCATGTCCGGATTGGCAACAGGGTTTGGATTGCTGATGTTGCTGCACATCTTCGGTGCGACCGGTGCGGGAGACGTAAAGCTTTTTGCCGCCATCGGTACTTTGGCCGGGCCTGTATTTACCTTACATTGTTTGCTCTATTCCGTCGTGTATGCTGGAGCCATCGGGCTAGCAATGGCATTGTTTCGTCGGGAGTGGATGCGCCAGGTCGCCCAATTTTTTTGCAGAGTAGCGACTATTCGTTGCCTGAACCAGAACGGGCAGTTGTTGCGCTTGAAAAATTATGCCGTACTGCGGTTTCCGTTTATGTATGCGGTGTTGCCCGGGGCGATCAGCGCTTGGGCTGGGCGTTCGTTGGGATAATTAGCGGAAAGGGGGATTAGCTATTCGAATTTATGGACTGGATTACGATTATGTCAGAGACAACGGCACATATTTGATTGTGTATCCAGGCGAGTCAGACTGTAAACGAGACAAGTCTGCGATCGCTTTGAACATGCTGCAATCTTATTCCATTCCCGGACTTGTTCCTTTAAAAAGCGAACAGACCGATTTGCAGGTGCTGTTCTATTACGACTTAACGTCGAGGCGGGTACTGGCGCCGCTTGTCAGAGGCAACGGTCTGGCGTACCAGGATTTCTGCAAAATCGTATGTTCGATCGTTTCCACGATCGCCGACAGCTCCGTGTATATGCTTGACGAACAGCGATATCTGCTTCACGAACAATTTATTTTCATCGGAGAATCGATGAGCGACGTGCAACTGATCTATTTGCCGATCGACGAGTTGCCGGAGTTGCCCGATGTGCAGAGCCAGTTGCTTGCGCTGATGAACGCTTATGCCGAAAGCGCAAATCATGGCTGGAACGATGCGGCGCTCCGCTTCCAAGCCAGGTTGAAGCAAGAAAGTGTTGGGTTTCGGGCGATCAAGCAGGCGGCGGATGAGTGGTTGTTTGCCAAACCTGAGTCAGAGAAATCGGCGGATTCCTATTGGCCCAAGACGTCGTTCGATTCGTTGTCCAAGCCGGTCTTTGCAGCGACAGAGCCAACCGTTCATACGCATTCTCCGTCACTGCTGCAATCGCCGCCGCCACAGTCGCTCAAGAATGCGATTCATCCTTTATCCGGTCAGCAGGTAGGGTGGCTCCGATCGAAGCTGATTTCCGCATTATTCGCGTTCGTTCCGGCTTGCGTCACGTTGCCGCTGTGGCTGTATTTCGCCCACCACCCTGGCGAAGGGCAGTTCTATTTGAACGTCGGAGCAACGTTGCTGTTGGTAGACGCCGCATATTGGGTAGCGATCAAGCGCAAGCCTTTGGCGCGGCCATCTTTCGCACATCTTCCAGATGACGAATTGTTCGACATTCCGGAGGAAGCGCAAGTCGATTATTCGTTCGCCGGCCCGCCCATTGATTCCGTGACGTATCCCCCGGATTCCGGCGAACCGGTTTCGCATCCGACTACGTTACTTACGACACTTGCGCCGACCCTCTTGTTGTCGAATGCGGATAACCCTTACACGGCGAATAATCCGGTGATTCGACTGGCAGTCAAACACAACGGAGAGATTGAAGTACTGACTCTGCCTCAATCCGGCGGCTGGACGGTCGGTCGCGACCCGGCGATCGCCCACTATACGCTCGATTCGGCAGGGGTGTCCCGAGTACACGCGGAATGGATATGCGAAGCCGGCCTAGTACAAGTTCGCGACCTCGGTTCACGAAACGGCAGTTATTTGAACGGCGAAATGCTCGTTCCGTTCAAGCCTCAACCATTCGAAGCCGACGATGTGCTGGTCATCGTGCAAACCGAATTCCGTCTGCACTCGAAAAACTCCTGATAACATGGTATAATTCGTTTTTAACAAATGAACGGGTTTGGTAAAACGAACGAATAGGGGTTAGAGTTACACCATGAGTCTTCTGACGGTAGAACAATTGACGCACGGATTCGGAGACAAGACGCTGTTCAAAAATGTTTCCTTCCGCCTGCTGGCCGGCGAACATGTCGGTTTGGTCGGGGCGAACGGGGTCGGCAAGTCGACGCTGATGAACATCCTGACCGGAAAGCAGTTGAAAGATTCGGGCAAGGTAGAGTGGACGCCGAAAGTTCACTACGGCTATTTGGATCAGCACAGCCAATTGAAGCCGGGCTCGACGATCCGCGATGTGCTTCGCGATGCGTTCTTGCCGCTGTTTGAGGAGGAGCGCACGCTCACCGAGATTACGGCGAGAATGGCCGACGCCGATCCGGATGAGCTCGAGCAACTACTGGAGCAGATGGGCGATATCCAGGAACGGCTGGACATTAACGGGTTTTACATGCTGGACGTGAAAATCGAGGAAACCGCCAACGGATTGGGGCTTGACGCGATTGGACTCGACCGCGACGTCGCTTCTTTGAGCGGAGGACAGCGAACGAAAGTATTGCTCGCCAAACTGCTGCTGGAGAAACCGACCGTCTTGCTGCTTGACGAGCCGACCAACTATTTGGATGAGGAACATATCACTTGGTTGACTTCGTATTTGCAGGATTACCCATACGCATTTATGCTGATCTCTCATGATACGGATTTTATGAATAAAGTGGTCAACGTCATCTATCATCTGGAGTTTACGAAGCTGTCTCGCTATTCCGCGAATTACGAGAAGTTTCTGACGATGGCCGATATCAAGAAAACTCAGCATATCGACGCTTACGAACGGCAGCAGGAACATATCCGCAAAACCGAAGATTTCATCCAACGCAACAAAGCGAGGGCTTCGACTTCGGGACGGGCCAAGAGCCGCCAGAAGCAACTGGATCGAGTCGAGCGAATCGACCGTCCGGAAACGGCGGCCAAGCCGACGTTCATCTTCAAGGAGTCGCGGGCCAGCGGCAAAACGGTATTTCAAGCCGAACATTTGGTGATTGGCTACGACCGGCCGCTCTTGCCGGCGATGGATCTGACGATCGAACGCGGCGACAAAATTGCCGTCGTTGGATGCAACGGGGTGGGCAAGTCAACCTTGCTTAAGACAATTCTTGGCAAAGTGAAGCCGCTCGACGGCAAAGTCGATTACGGGGATTTCTTGCATCCCGCCTATTTCGAGCAAGAGGTAAAGTCGGGGAACGTCACTCCGATCGACGTCGTCTGGGACGCTTTCCCCTCGATGAATCAGCACGAAGTGCGCGGCGCGTTGGCGCGCTGCGGCCTGAAGAACGAGCACATTACGCGGGCGATGAACATGTTAAGCGGCGGGGAGCAAGCGAAGGTTCGCCTGTGCAAGCTGCTGCTCTCCGAAAGCAATTGGCTGTTGTTCGACGAGCCGACGAACCACTTGGACGTGGTGGCTAAAGCTGAGCTGCAGAGGGCGCTCAAGGAATATAACGGAACGATCGTGCTGGTCAGCCATGAACCGGAATTTTATGAGGGCTGGATTACGAAGCTGTGGAACGTGGAGGAATGGGCCGAACAGAAAGCAATGCGATAAGCGTTCATGTCAGCCGATAGCCGCATACGACATATCGCACAGTAATGCCCTCACCACAAGACGGGTTTAGCCACCATTAGCCACATCATAACGAGCATCAACACGATGTAAGCCCATAGCGCCCCGGTCAGCTTACGGACGAGTTCGTCCCGATTGTGATCGGGCAATCGCAATTTTTTCAAAATTGGGGTGAACGCTCGGGCGATGAACGACAGCGATCCAACCATGACGACGATTGTGGCGAGAATCCAGGACGTGCCCCACGACCATCCGCCCATGAACATCAGCAGCACACCGGCGCCGACTAATACGTGCCCGGCGTGTTTCGTCAGCCGTGAGGCGGAGCGGAACAAATCAATATAACTGTGCAGCAACGTCTCGTCTTCGGCGAGGCGTATTTTTTTCAACAAGGGGACGAGCAAAAAGAAGGGGCCAATCGACAGAATGGCACCCATAATATGCAGAAACAACACAAATACGTACATGACTTTCCCTCAAATCTTGCGGAATTCGTGAACCCAAACCTTCATTTGCGGAAGCCAGGGCATTCCCGGATGCATCGCAAGAATCGACTGCTTATACGCTTCGACGTTGTCGAACCCTTCCGTCTGAGCATCAGCATCCGTCAATTCGCCCAAACTCTGTTCGTAAACGTTCGTGATTTCGAATTTTATTCCGTTCAGCACCATGATATCGCCCGGTTCGGCGTGCTTTCCGTTGCGTCTCGTTGCGGTCTTCTTGCTGTTGATCGCCTTCTCCACGTCTTGCGGCAACGTAATCAATTTATCGATCGGCGCTTTCTGCCCGGTTTGTTGTTCCGCCATTTGGCAAACCTCCTTATGTATACATTCTGTTTGTGCTATAATACCATGTTGAGACTAAAGATCAAAGAAACGAAAGAAAGCGGGTTTATAAGCGAATGATTACAGTAAATAACGTTACTTTGCAATACGGAAAGCGCGCGTTGTTCGAGGAGGTCAACATCAAGTTCACCCCGGGCAACTGTTACGGGTTGATCGGTGCGAACGGGGCTGGAAAGTCCACCTTCTTAAAAATTTTATCTGGAGAAATCGAACCGAACAAAGGCGAGGTGTCCATCACTCCCGGCGAGCGGATGGCTGTGCTGAAGCAGGATCATTTTCAGTTCGACCAATTTGCGGTTCTGAAAACCGTCATCATGGGGCATGCCCGATTATTCGAAATTATCGAAGAGAAGGACGCGCTGTACGCCAAGCCGGATTTTTCCGAGGAAGACGGGATGAAGGCGGCCGAACTGGAAGGGGAATTCCAGGAATTGAACGGCTGGGAAGCCGAATCGGACGCGGCGGAGCTGCTCATTGGACTCGGCATTCCGAAAGCGCTGCATGACGTGCAGATGAAAGAGTTGAGCGGCAACGAGAAAGTGCGCGTCTTGCTTGCTCAAGCTCTTTTCGGCAATCCGCAAATATTGCTGCTCGACGAGCCGACGAACCACTTGAATCTGGAATCGATTCAGTGGCTGGAAAGCTTCTTGGCCAAGTTCGAGGGCACCGTCATCGTCGTCTCTCACGACCGGCATTTCCTGAACCAGGTGTGCACGAACATCGCCGACATCGACTTCGGCAAAATTCAGATGTACGTCGGCAATTATGACTTCTGGTACGAGTCGAGCCAGCTCGCTTTGAAGCTGACACGAGATTCCAATAAGCGGATCGATGAAAAGCGCAAAGAGCTGGAGGCGTTCATCCAGCGCTTCAGCGCCAACGCTTCGAAGTCGAAGCAGGCGACCTCTCGCAAGAAGCAATTGGAGAAGCTGACGCTCGAAGACATCCGGCCGTCCTCACGCAAATACCCGTTCATCAACTTCAAGTCGGAACGGGAAGCGGGCAAGCAACTGCTGACGGTGAGCAATATCACCAAATCCGTTGAAGACGTGAAGATCCTCGACAACATCAGTTTTATCGTCAACAAAGGGGACAAAATCGCCTTAGTCGGCCCCGACGGAGTGGCGAAGACGACGCTGTTCCAGATTATCACGGGGGAAATGGAAGCCGACGCCGGCGAATACGCATGGGGCATTACGACGACACAAGCGTATTTTCCAAAGGACAATTCGGCTTACTTTGAAAACGTGGATTTGAATTTGGTCGACTGGATGCGGCAATACTCGAAAGATCAAGATGAAAACTTCGTCCG
>JAJFMO010000174.1 GCA_020697475.1 Paenibacillaceae bacterium
TTTTTCACCGCATCCATAATGACTTGAAACGGCTCGATCTTCTTGCGAAGATACGGCCGAACGTCCAATTCCACGATATTTGCAGTTTCTTCCATCGTGTGTGAGCCTCCTTTCAGTTGCCCCGATTATTGCTGAACGCTGGCAATCGCCCTCTTCGCCGTATCGTACAACCCGGCCATCCCACCATAGATTGTATAGAAGAACGAATCCGGCGCATCCAGCGAGAAGCTGTTGTATTCCTTCGGATCGATACCTAGCATCTTCTCGAACAATTCGGCGCTGTCGTAGGCGTAGAAACAGAAATACGTGAAGTCAAACTCCGGCATTTTTTCAAAAATGGTCACAATATCGTGAGCGTAGCGAAACGGATCCTGAGAAGCCGTCTGGACCATGTTCAGGGCGTCCGCCAACTGCACCCCGATCTTAATCGTCTTATCGTCGATAATTTGCACGTCAGGCATCGGATGAACGCTCCTTTGAATAGGAAATACGGTCCCCTTACAGGCGGCCGATTTTGATCCGGAACACATCCGGGCCTTGCTCAAGATATTCCCAGGTGAAAATCCCCCGACGGGTCGCATCGAACTGGTAATGAAGCGGGCGTGGATCGTGGTCGTTGATGATCTCCATCGCTTCGGACGGATTCAAGCTGTCGAACGTCTCGAAGATGACTTTGTGTTTCAGATGCGGCGGGTACTCCGTAACCCGGACGGTTTTAGTAATGGTGTTTGCACTCATGTGCGATTCCTCCTTGAGAATGATTTTCAACAACAAGATCATTATAGGCAATGGAGGACGCTGCGAATGTGACGCAAATCACACCGCACAAAATATGTTAAAGTATGATGAAGGTATAGATTTCGATGGGGGAGGCGGAACCTGTGTATAAACCATTAGAGTTGAAGGAAAAAAATTGGTCGCTGAATCTGGAGGATCCGTATTACAAGGATCATATGGACGAGGCGATGGCGGAGAGCACCGAGGCGGTCAGCAAGACGATCTCGGGGTGTTACGTCAACATCGTGACGGATGAAAGCTGCGGCGATCCCCGCGAAGGGTTCATCGCCCAATTGGAAGGCGAGCTCGCCGCCAAACAAATCAAATATCAAGAAATTCGCTATATCGACCAATGCGGTTGCGGGGGTCACGTTATCCGTGTGTTTTGCTGACTTCCTTATATTGAAATAACGCATCGAGATCGAGCACAATGACCCGGCTGCGTTCGACGTCGATAATCTTTTCTTTGCGCAGATGGTTGAGCAAACGGTTGATCGTTTCGCGGGACGTCCCGACTGTATTGGCGAACTCCTGGTGGGTAAGAGGTAATTCGATATGAATATGGCCGTTCTTGTTCACAACGTGCTGTTCGGCGAGTTTCACGAGGAGCGATACCGCCCGTTGGTTGACGTCCTGGCCGCTCATCTCCTGGATTTTCTCCTGCAGCTCGCGGATTTTCTCGCCAAGCACGCCAAGCGCTTTGACAGCAATGGACGGCATATCCAGCAGCAGATGCTCGAATTGGTGGACCGGGATGGCCAGCAGCACCGTATCGACGATCGTCTCGGCGGTGGCGGGATACGGATTTTTATTGAATAGCCCGATGTGCGGGAACATATCGCCTTCTTTCAAGAAAGAGACGATCTGCTCGTGCCCGTTCTCATCGGTTTTGTACGTCTTGACCAGCCCGCTGCGGATAAAAAAGACGGCTTCCTTCTCGCTGCCCTCGATGAAGATTACGGTCTTTTTGGGAAACGTGCGCTGGATCACGATGTTGGAAATACGTTCCAATTCTTCGGGGACGAGGCTACGAAACAAGGGGACTGATTTTAATATTTGAATCGTTTCGGTCATGGCCATGGATGATCATTCCTCCTGCACTTAAAGCGTGGCGTGTGTTAGAAATTATCCCCATTATAACAGAAGGAGCCGCTTATTGTGTCGACGGAAGAGGCCAAACCCGACGCAACGCGCAAACCTCCTTCCAATGTCTAGTACTATTTGTGGGAGGTCGCCAAAACGTTACGATATTAAAATAACTCCACAAAATTGATCAAGATCAATTCATTGCGGAGCGTTTCGTGAGAAAGTAAGGGCAACGAGAGGAGGGGATCGGAAATGGCCAAATTTACGATCGTCGACAAAGATACGTGCATCGCCTGCGGTGCTTGCGGCGCGGCCGCTCCCGACATTTTCGACTATGACGATGAAGGACTTGCCCAAAACATCTTGCCGGGCGACGACAATCTCGGAATCGTCGAAGTGCCGGAAAACATGTACGATGACCTCGAAGACGCCCAATCAGGCTGCCCAACGGAATCGATCAGAGTATCGTCGAAGCCGTTCGACGGCGACCCGAATCGCCCGGAATAAGCAGCCATCTCGCACCGCCTATTGCAAGCTTTCCAGCATCTTAGGATCCAGGATTCGAATTTTGTTTGGATTATCGGAGGCGAGGATGCCGAGCGATTCGAAATGCGTGAACTTACGGCTGATCGTCTCCGGTGTCGTCCCGATCCAGGCCGCCAACTGTTTCTTGGCGACCGGCAGCTTGACCTGCCCTTGCGAATCCGCCTGTTTCCGGTAAAACAACAGCAAAATTTTCGCCAAACGACGTTCCACATCCAGCAGGCTGATCGTGCTGATCCACTCGTCGGCCTGCTGCAATCTTTCGCTCACCGCGATCAGCAGCCGATACGCCATGTGCGGATGCTCACCGATGATCCGGGTGAAATCGGCCTTATGAATTTGGCAGATCACCGCCGGCTCCAGCGCCTCCGCATTCGCGTAGTGAGTTTTATTCTGCAGCAAAGAGAATTGCCCGAAGAAATCCCCCGGGAACAAGAATCGATAAATTTGTTCCTTGCCCTCATCGGTCAGCTTGGCGATCTTCACCACACCTCGACTGATAACGTACAGGTTCTCCGATTGTTCCCCATCGCGAAAGATCGTCTCATTCTTCTCATATTTTTTCTGAAAAGTGACATGATGCAAAATCTCGACTTCCTCGTCCGACAAGTTCTGAAAGATCGGCACCCTGCGGATGCATGAATGGGCTAACGGATTGTCGGTGCGGCAAACTTGGGATAAATCGATGGGTTGGTATTCGAGCGGCATGGCGACCCCCGCCTTTCATGATTGCTCTCGTTATGTTCACTCTAACTCAGCCAATCCTAGGATGGTGTGACATTGATCACATTATCCATTCGATTTCATATGGCCGAAAGGCGCATAAATGAACATAATTATGCTAAAACGAGCAGAATAAATATTAAAAATAACATGACCAATTGATTAAAATCAAAAAGTATTTTATTATAACAATAGGTTATCACGAAGAAGTTCGCGAATGTTAGCCATTTTTTGAATATTGCGCACAAATGTTTATAATGGTTTACTTTATTTGGGAAGCGGCATATTTGTCGGTATACATTTGGATGAGGAGGTGAAGAAGGGGTCGCCATAGATTGAATGACAGCGCTATTATCATTGTCGTATCGAATTCAACGATTCGCAGAAAAAAAATCACAACTAAGCAGGGGGTCAAGCGAATGATTCGAATGGGTAAAACGGTATCATTGATCGTTATTGCTTCTATGTTGGCGCTTGCGGGATGCTCGTCGAACGCAAATAACGCCGGCCAAGGCGATTCTGCGGGAGCGGATTCAGGGAAACAAACGGCGGCGCCGAGTGTTTCGACAGCTCCGGTTACTTTAACTTTCTACGCCCACGTTGCCGAATTGGATGAAGACATGTATCAGAAGTATATCGCCGATCCGGTCAAGAAGGAGCATCCGAACATTACTCTGGAGAATCTGGGCAAGGGCGGCGTCAACAAGCTTGGCGAACTAGTCGCTTCCGGCACGATTCCGGACATCATCTTCTCCGGCTCGGACAATTTTCCATCCTTGAAGAACGTGGCAATCGATGAAGATTTGTCGGGATTGCTCAAGAAATTCAATGTGGATATTTCCACATTTGCTCCGGATGCGATCAAGACGTTGAAGGATGCCAACGAAGGCCGCCTGACGGCGCTTCCGTTCAGCCGAAATTCGGCCGCGACATTTTACAATAAAGATATTTTCGATAAGTTCGGTGTGAAATATCCGACCAACGGCATGACTTGGGATCAAATTATTGAGATCGGACGCAAGTTGACGCAGAAAGCCGATGGGGTGCAGTACATCGGTTGGGAACCGGGCTTCCCGGATGCGAACGCCGAGTCTTTCGTTCAACCTTTTGTCGATCCGAAGACGAAGAAAGCGTTGGTGGACACTCCGGTATATCAGAAAGTGTTCGCAATGATGAAGGAGGGCTACGATATCCCAGGCTTCGGCGGGGATAAGGGCACCGTGCGTTACACGCCGGCCAACTTCATCGGGGACAAATATGTCGGTATCTACATTGATTGGTACAATAAGATGATGACTCAACTGATCGCGGCGGAAGCGGCCAACTCTGCTCCGAATTGGGATATTGTCACGGTTCCCAATTTTCCGGAAAATGCCAATAAGGGACGGCACTCGTCGATCCAATTCCTGATGATTTCCAAGAACAGCAAATATAAAGATCAAGCGTTGCAAGTCATTCAGTCGGCTACTTCCAAGGAATCGCAGTTGTTGCAAAGCCGCAATGGCCGCATCTCGATTCTTAGCGATCCGGAAATCGACAAGCAATTCGGCAAAGATGTACCCGCTTATGCGGATAAGCATATGGAAAATCTGTTTGCTTTCAAACCGGTAGCTTCAATTGCCCAGACCAAATATGATGACGAAATCAGGACGATCATTCGCGGGGTTTCCAATGATATTGTGAAGAAAAAATTGGATATTAACACCGCCTTAAGACAAGCGCAAGAAGCGGCGGACAAGAAGATTGCGGAGATGGACGCCCAGTAAGTTTACTCGTTCGGGTACTTCGATAATCCATCATAGCCTCACTCCATAATGCTTATAATTGGACGAAAGTTCAGTTATAAGCATTTTTTTATCAGGAGAGGTTTGATTTCCAATTACCAACACACCTCGGCCGTTTATCTTCGATGAAATCAATTGTACTTTATGGGAAGAAACGGTAAACTTATTTCCGTGCAGATTCAAAAGTTTTGGGGGGTAAAAAGAGCAATGGCCGACGGAGCCGACCGGATCGAGAAGAGAAAGGCGGAGCATATTGGGATTTGCTTGAACGAACAGGTGATCGGGACGAATGTGACGACGGGCTTGGAGCGTTACCGATTCATGCATAATGCATTGCCGGAGATCGATTTCGCCGAAATCGATTTATCTACAGATTTTTTGGGCCGAAAGTTGAACGTTCCGTTACTGGTTAGTTCCATGTCGGGCGGGACCAGACAGGCAGTGGAGTTGAACCGGCATTTGGCGGTTATGGCGGAGCGGCGCGGTTGGGCGCTCGGGGTCGGTTCGGCGCGGGCGGCGGTGGAGCATGAGCAGCTGCGCTATGGGTTTCGGCTTCGAACGTATGCGCCTTCGATTCCGATTTTGGCCAACCTGGGGGCGGTGCAACTCAACTACGGATACGGGGTGGATGAGTGCCGACGGGCGGTGGATATCGTCGAGGCGGATGGGCTCGTACTGCACTTGAATTCGCTGCAAGAGCTTTTTCAGCCCGAAGGCAATGTGAATTTCAAGCATTTGCTCGGGCGGATCGAAACCTTGTGCGGCAAGCTGGGTGTACCCGTCGGGGTGAAAGAAGTCGGCTGGGGCATTAACGGCGAAGTGGCGGCGAGGCTGGCACAAGTCGGTGTCGCTTTTATCGATGTGGCGGGGGCTGGAGGTACTTCTTGGAGCCAGGTGGAGAAGCATCGAATTGCCGATCCTGTGTTGAAGGCCGCCGCCGAAGCGTTCGCGGACTGGGGCATCCCGACTTCGGAATGCATCGTTGAGGTGCGGGAACGGTTGCCCGGCTGCTTACTGGTGGCGAGCGGGGGACTGCAGACCGGAGTCGATGCCGCGAAGACAATTGCATTGGGGGCGGATCTGGCCGGGTATGGCAGAACATTGCTTGCCCCTGCGTTGGATTCCGTGGATTCGCTAGACGGGTTGATGGCTCGGATCGAGTGGGAGTTGAAGGCGGCGATGTTCGGGATCGGAGCAGGTTCGATATCGGAGCTTAAGCAAACTCCAGCGTTGATGAAGCGATAACTGGGAGGAGACGACTGGATGAACGTTACTGGAACAACAAATACAAAAGCAAAACTAAAGTTCGCCTTGATAGGAACAGGCAGGCAACAGGATGTGAATTTGGGACAAGGGTTCAGGGATGCCGGTCATTGGGGTTTTCAGCATGCGCGGATTTGGGCGCTGCGCCCCGATGTGGACTTGTGCGCGATCGTCGGCCGCAACGAGGAGAAAGCGAGTACCCATGCAGAGCAATTGAGTACGCGTTATTATCTTGATATCGCCGAGATGCTGGACAAGGAGAAGCCGGATTTGGTCAGTATTTGCCTGCCCAATCAGCAGCATTATGCCGCGACATTGCAGGTGATCCAGGCAGGTTTTCCGCTATTTGTAGAGAAACCGCTCGTCTTTGACATGGCGGAGGCGGAAAGTTTATTGGCGGAGGCTGACAAGCGCGGACTGTTCTTCGCCATCAATTTCAACCATCGCTATGCCGTACCGGTGCAAATGGCTTACCAGGCTGTTCAGGATGGACGCCTGGGAAAACTCGTATTTGCGACGTGGCGATTCGGCGGCGGCAACCGCAGCGGCCATCCCCACGCCAACTTGATTGAGACGCAGTGTCACGGGTTCGACATGCTGGAATATTTGTGCGGGCCGATCGAATCGGTAATGGCCGAGATGACGGATACGACCGGAAACGGGTTCAGCACAATGGTGATATCGTTGAAATTTGCCAACGGCGCGGTTGGCAGCCTGGTTGGATCTTATGATACGTCGCCGGCTTATTCCGATGCGCATCGAGTGGAGCTGAACGGCACGGAAGGTCGAGTGATTATTCAAGATACGGTGCGGACGTATACCTATCAGAAGAAAGGCAGCGAAACCGCCGAGGTATGGCAGGCCGGTTATTTCAACGACGAAGACCGAGAATTTCATCGCACATTCGACAAGCATGTTGACGTTATGTTGGATGCTTTCCGTCGCGGCGTGGCGCCTCCAGTTCATGCCAGAGCCGGTTACCGGGCGCTGCAA
>JAJFMO010000175.1 GCA_020697475.1 Paenibacillaceae bacterium
GGGTACGTGACCAACATTTTATTTCTGGCTGACAGAAAGGCCTTGGTCAAGCAGGCCAAGGACGACTTCAAAACCCACCTGCCGGATATGTCTCTGTGCAATCTGCTAAGCAATAAGGAAGATCGGACGGCTCGCATCGTCTTCTCCACCTACCCGACGATGCTGAATGCAATCGATAGCGCCAAGAGCGAGGACGGCCAGCGGCTGTTTACCCCTGCGCATTTCGATCTGATCATTGTGGATGAGGCGCATCGGAGTATTTTCAAGAAATATCGGGCGATTTTTGAGTATTTCGATGGCCTGATTGTGGGGCTGACGGCGACACCCAAAACGGAAGTGGATCGCAATACGTACGATTTTTTCGAAATGGAGCATGGCGTCCCCACCTACGCGTATCCCTATGAAACCGCTGTAGAAGTCGATCATGTGCTGGTTCCATACCACAATATCGAGACGACGATGAAGTTTCTGGAGCAAGGGATTGCCTACGACGAACTTTCCCCGGAAGACCAGGCGCGGTACGAAGAGGATTTTACGGACGAAGACGGCGAGATGCCCGACTTTATTCCTTCGCCTGCGGTGAATGAGTTTATTTTCAACCAATCGACGGTCGATCGGGTGCTGGAAGATGTGATGACCAAGGGGATCAAGGTGGCCGGCGGCGACAGGCTGGGGAAGACGATTGTTTTTGCCCAAAATAAACAGCACGCCCAATATATCGTGGAAAGGTTCAACAAGCTGTACCCCCAATATCGCGGCGGCTTCGCCAAGCGGATCGTTTCGGATGACGATTATGCACAGAGCTTGATTGCCGAATTCAAGGTGGCGGGCAAAGAACCGCACATTGCGGTCTCCGTCGATATGCTGGATACGGGCATCGATGTGCCGGAAATCGTAAATTTGGTATTTTTCAAGCGGGTGCGTTCCAAGACGAAGTTTTGGCAAATGATCGGCCGCGGGACCCGATTGTGTAAGAACCTGTTCGGCGAAGGGGAGGACAAGACCCGATTTTTCATTTTCGATTATCTCGGCAATTTCGAGTTTTTTCGCCAGAACAAGGAGGGGCTGCAGGGGAATGAAAGCGAGAGCCTGTCCGAAGCGATCTTCGCCAAGCGGGTTCGTCTGATTCAGCACTTGCAGCAATCGACCTTTATCGATGAGCCCTACCAGACGATTCGCACCGGCTTGATTGACACGGTCGTTCACCAGATCAAGGCGTTGAATCCGGAACTGGTCTCGGTGAAGATGCAGTTGCAGCATGTGGAGGAGTATAAGAGGACGGAAGCATTCGTCTGTCTGGAGGACCGGGACAAGCACAACCTGATCGCCCACCTGGCACCGATCGTCTTTATGGAGGATACGGACGAGTACGCGAAGCGTTTTGACAATTTCATGTATGGGTTGATGATTGCCTGGATTGAGGGGCTGCCATATTTCAAGCGGGGGAAGAAGCAGTTGCTCGACGTCTCGGTGAACCTGGCCAAGCGCGCCACGATTCCGCAGATCAAGGAGAAGCTGGAGCTGATCCACACGATCGGTACGGATGAGTTTTGGGAGAATGCCGATGTGTTGAATTTTGAAAAGGTTCGGGTGGAGCTGCGCGATCTGGTGAAGTTTATCGTGGACGAGGGCGGGAGGAATCCGGTCTATACGAACCTGAAGGATGAGGTGCTTGCCTTCCGCGAGGGAGGAGCGATGGCCCCGCATTACGATTTTGAGAGCTACAAATTGAAGGTAAATCGCTATATCGAACAGAACCGCGACGCTTTGGCGATTCATAAGCTACGCAATAATATTCCGTTGACGGCACTGGATTATGAGAGTTTGGAACGGATCTTCACCGGGGAGGTGGGTACGGCTGAGGATTATAAGCGGGAATTACAGGACACGCCGTTCGGGTTGTTGGTGCGGAGAGTAGCCAAGCTGGAATACGAAGCCGCGACTGCGGCGTTTTCCGAATTTATTAACGACGCGTCGTTGAGCCAAGGGCAAATCGTTTTTGTGAAAAAGGTGATCGATTACGTCGTCCAGAACGGGTACATCGATAGCGTTGCTGAACTTACCAAGCCTCCTTTTGACAAGCCGCAAAGTTTCATTAAGTTGTTCGATGGGGCCAAGCAGAGGCGGCTCATGGAGACGGTGAATCGAATCAAGGAGAATGCGGTGAAGGTGTTGAGTTAAATCCATACCCAAGCGGTTATGGATTTTTTGTATTGAACAGTCAGCAGGCTTTGTGTAATATTATGATACCGATAACATAACTCGTTCACGAAAGAAGGGGGAAATCCCATGCAAAGGCTGGCGATTCAGGCCAAGGTACTATGTCTTCTGTTGATTATTACGTTCGTTATAGGTGGCTGTGGGGCCGCAGGCAATCCCAATGGAGACAATGGAGCGAGTGCCGGCGCCAACAATATGACGGACAGTGACACACAGAGCAAGACGGATGCCGCGTCCAAGAAGGCGGATCCACAACCGGTGAAGTTAAGTATTTTTTTTAGAAGCAACTTAACCGACAGTCTGATGCAGCAATTTATTATAGAGCCGGTTCAGAAGAAATATCCCTACATTACGTTGGATTTTGTCCGCCAGGGCAAAGGTTTGACGGCAGGGGATATGGTGACGGCCGGAAATTTCCCGGACCTGATTTATGCCAGCACCCCGTGGTTCGGAGAATTCAAGGACCTGAACCTTCTGTATGATATGAGAGAATTGATCAAGCAAAATAAATACGAACTTAGCCAACTGAATCAGCCCGCGCTGGATGGTATCCAAATGTGGGGCGACCAAGGCCAATTGTATGCTTTACCGTACTTTCTGAACTTTTCAGCTCTATTTTATAATAAAGATATTTTTGATAAATTCGGAGTTCCGTATCCGAAAGACGGGATGACGTGGGATGACGCTGTGGATTTAGCCCACAAGGTGACCCGAATGGATGGCGGGATTGCCTACAAAGGGTTGGATCCGGCTCCGATTAACGATACGGCTTCACAGCTTTCGATCCCTTATGTAGATCCGAAGACGGACGCAGCGCTGCCCAAACCGGATCTGTTGAAACCGGTCCTAAGCCTGTTCGCGAATGCCTACAGTATCCCCGGCAACGAGCAAGGAAAGAAGGCCCGAGATATCTTTATTAAAGATAGGTCGCTGGCCATGTATCCCGATTGGGGGATTAATATGTTCGATGCATTGGCGGAAACCGAGAAAGGCCAACCGATGAATTGGGATATGGTTTCTTTGCCCACCTTCAAGGAGGCCCAAGGGATGTCGCGCGCAGTAGATGCCCACTATATCGGCATTTCGAGTGTGAGCAAGAACAAAGACGCCGCTTTTCAAGTGATTTCTTATTTGACTTCCAAAGAGGTGCAAATGGAGCTTAGCAAGAATGGTAAAATGTCAAGTTTGAACGATCCGCAAATTCGCAGCAGTTTTGGCCAGGACTTGGAAATCTTGAAGGGGAAGAACGTGAAAAGTGCGTTCCTTCTAAAGCCGGCGCCGCGACCAGAGTTCACCATTTACGATGACCTGATTAATAAGGTGGTGGGCAAGGCTCTCTCTGAAGTGACGGATAATCATAAGGATATCAATAGTGCTTTGCGGGAGGCGCAAGAGTCGGGAAACAAAGCCATTCAAGATGCAAAAGGGAAATAGAATCAAGGACTATGCGGTGAGAATATAGGATGGAAACGACAACCTTTGACTGCATAAATCATCTTACGGTTGCAAACCCTAATTGGCAATCATTAGAATTGTTGGAAAATGGGGTCAGGTTGTCGTGGCCGTCTTACTTGGCTATATAGTTCTGGGTGCTGTGCTGCTGTATATTTTGTTCAAATACCAATCCAAGCATCTCCATGTGCTTGAAATATTCGTTGTCTGGTGTGCCGGCTCCCTTATCATTCAGAATTATTTCGCTTTGCAAACAATGAATTTTCACAGCTCACGCATCCCGGACATCATGAGTCTGGAATTGGCGAACCTGTTCCATCGGACCATTCTGTATCCGGTCGTGATCCTTCTCTTCTTGAACAGGTATTCCGCTGCCTTATCTTATGGAATGAAAATTTGGATTGCGTTGCTTGATACGGCCGTGTTCACCGGTTTGGAATGGTTAACCGGCCGATTGGGAGTATTTATACGCGTCACCTGGCCTTTATGGGGATCAGCCTTTTTTTGGCTGTTCTTATTTGGCGTGGCGGCGGGAATCTTGAGGCTGATGCGAATGAAACTGTTAGCGAAGGTGTGAGCAACGAATGCATTTCACGTGGGATTCGAATGAGTGGTATGTTGTCCTTCTATCCCTGTTTGCACTGATCGCATTTATTAGGGTCAGGAAACATTTTCGCCTCAGTGTCATTCTCATGGTTTGGCTTTACACAGTTACGTATATTTCCACGTTGGATTATGCGCTGGCAGCCACCCCGTTCAATGTTTATTATTGCGGGGACAACGACACCTATGAGCCGATTGCGATCGTAGCCTATACATTAATGTATACTCCGTTTTCCTTTATATTTTTGTACCTTTATGATAAATGGGATATTCACGGGAGCAAGCTGGCGCTCTACCTGGCGGGATGGGCTTGCTTTGCGATAGGCTTCGAATGGCTGAATCTCCAAATCGGGTTCCTTGTGTACAAACAATGGAAACTGGTTTATTCCATTCCTTCCTATCCCATCTCGTGCCTTTTCTTGATTCAGGTATACCGTTTTATAATGAGAAACTTGCCGAAAGTAGTGCAATCTCGTTAAAGCAGCCGGAAATTTGATTCTCCTTCCTGATAACTGGTATTCTTATACAAGCCATACCCACAATCGAGGAGGTTGAACATTACATGAACTGCAAAATAACGCGCAACGCCGCCAAAATTATTCGTCAGGAACTGGATAAGGAAGAAAATAAGGGGAAGATGCTTCGTGTTCTTGTCACGCACAGCCACGGCGATCACGCTCATTATGGCATGGATCTCGACAAGCCGAAGGAGGGCGACGACGTTGTCTACACGGATAAGGGAATCGAAGTGATTCTCGCCAAGGATGAGCCGCTGCTGGATGGAGTGAAGATTGACTACCTCTACCTTCCTGAAGAAAGATTCGACATTACCAATCCGTCGAAGGGCAATCACGGGGATCATTGATAAGTTGACAATAGGTTGTTCATTGGTTGAAGGCGCTCGGCAGTCTTCGATGGATTTTCCATACTTTCCCGATATCGCAAGGCGAATATTCCCACTATAATTAAAAATTGCTAGGGTAAATTGGTAGCTGGGGGATTCGGTTTTGGGGAAAGTTGCGAGGCTGCTTACGGCCATATTTGTATGGACAGCGTTTTCATTATTTTTTGTTTCTGTAGGTTCGGTTCAAGGTGGGAAAAGTATGCAGCCCATGACGGATACGAGCCTTAGGGGGATCGATGTTTCTCACTGGGACGGAACGATTGATTGGAAGCGGGTGAAGGAATCGGGCATCTCGTTTGCCTATCTGAAAGCGGCGGATGGCAAGGGCAGCGTGGACCCGAACTTCGCGTCTAACGTCAGCCATGCAAGAGCGGCGGGCATGCCCGTCGGAGCCTATTATTACGCCCGGCCCACAGCGCCTCTCAACCTGGATCAGGCGAGAGCGCAAGCGCAACATTTCGTCAAAGCGATGAAGCAGAACGGGCTTGAAGATTACGGAGATTTGATGCCGGTGCTGGATCTGGAGGAACCTGCGGATACGGGCACGCTGGGCAGGAATGATTTGGAGCAATGGGCGAGCGCCTTCATCGATACGGCCACTGCTCTCACGAATCGCCAAATTATGCTTTATACGGGGATTTGGTTTATCCAGCAATACGACGATTTCGGCAGCGAGATGTCCGACCTTCCGCTATGGGCCGCCGATTATACCTATTATGGCGATACCCAGCCGCCGGTCAGCGGAGGATGGAGCCGTTGGACGGTGTGGCAGCATACGGATCGGGGAACTGTCCCGGGAATCGACGGCTTAGTCGATCTTGACGCCGGCCCGGCATCGCTGCTAGAGATGAAGGGAGATTTGCCGAAATAACGAAAGCCACGATCCATTGAATCAGGTAAACCGGGGGAAGGAAGATCATGAACAACACGTGGGCGCCGTTCTTGCCGAAAGCGTTCAACAGCTTCACTTGCCAGATAATGGCGAAGATGACATTGGCGATCGGTACGAGCAGCATGAGCACCCACCAGCCGCTTCTTTGAATCAAGCGAAGCTGCAAGATGGAATTGAGGATGGGAACGTAGGCAAACCAGGCGATCCCGTCCAATCCCGCTTTCTGCGCCAATTTGAAGAAAGCCGTGCAAATGATAAGATAAACCACGATATAGAGCACAATGTAGAGAACGATCATGAAGTCCATTCGACATTTTCCTCCTCAAAATTGAAATGTTTAGAACTAAAGTCCTAAATCGGAAATACGGGTAAAGAATATCACACGATGTATATGCAGGCAATACTTTCCACAGAATTGGATCGATTCTTTTTTCGCGGAATGATTTGGATTATAATGGTAGCAGAAATTGACATAGGAGGGCTTGATTATGAAGATATTGGTGACTGGCGCGACAGGTAAACTGGGGACAAAGGTTGTCGAAGCGTTGCTGAAATCGGTGCCGGCGAATCAGCTGGCTGTAAGTGTTCGTGAGCCGGAGAAAGCGGAAGGTCTGCGAGCCCGCGGGGTAGAGGTACGGCATGGGGATTTTGGCCGTCCGGAGACGTTGGATACGGCATTCGCCGGAATCGACAGACTGCTGATCATTTCCGCGGATGGCGACACCGAGACGCGGACCCGTCTGCACTCGAATGCAGTGGCGGCGGCCGCACGGGCGAAAGTCGGGTTCATCGCGTATACGAGTATTGCGAATGCCATGGAAAGCAAGATGTTTCTCGCTGTACCGCACCAGGCGACGGAGAAGGCGATCCGGCAGACGGGTATCCCGTATTCGTTCTTGCGCAACAACTGGTATTTGGAAAATGAAGCTTCGAGCATCCAAGCGGTGCAGGCCGGGGCGCCATGGGTGACGTCTGCTGGCGATGGCAAGGTCGGCTGGGCGTTGCGGCAGGAGTATGCGGATGCAGCGGTCGCTGTACTGACCGGGAGCGGGCATGAGAATACGACCTACGAGTTGTCGGGGAAACCGTTGACCCAAGATGAGTTGGCGGCTGCGCTCGGTGCAGTAATCGGGAAAGAGGTTCCGGTGAAAAAAGTGGACGACGCGACTTACGGCGATATCATGAAAGGTGCGGGCGTTCCGGATTTCATCATGCCTTTCCTGCTCGGGATTCAGCAAGGCATTCGGGAAAATACCCTTGATGTGGAAAGCAGCGATTTCGAGAAGTTGCTCGGCCGGCCGCTCGCGCCCATTCGCGAGGCGCTGCAGCAAGTGGTTAACGGGATCGCCTAGATATGGCCTATAGCCTTCGCGAGTATAGAGCGGAAGATTGGGAACTTGTTACGGACATCAGTCACTTAGTGTATGCCCGGAAAACGGGTTCCTTTTCTATCGTTTCCAAGTTACAGGATGCCGGTATGTTGCGGAAGCACGTCATTTTGGATGATAGAGATACCGTTGCGGGTTATGGTTTGTTATGGGTACAGGCCAAGTCGCCTTGCTTTATATTGAAAATGGAAAATTTGCTTCATCCCAAGCACGAAAATTTTGTTGCAGCCGATCTGTTGTTTAGCAAAATGGTTGAAGATTCGCTGGAAATCGCCCCGGATATCGTTCTTGCAAGGGCATTCGACGATCAAGAGTTCCTCCTGCAGCTTTACGGCCAATACGGATTTGAGGAAAATCATCGGATGGTGCACGTTTATCTGAATTTGGCGGATGCGGGCACGTCATCCCTGGAAGTTGAAAACAGGCTGAATAGCTCAGGGATCCGATTGACCACTTTATCCGATGAACGGGCTTCGGATCCGGATGCTGATGCCAAACTGAAAACGCTCCACAGGGCAACGTTTGCCGATTATCCTACCGAACCGTATTTCCCGCCAACGTCCCCCAATGATGCGTGGTTGAAACATGAAGATAACATTCCTGAAGCGCACATTATTGCCGTGAAGGGGCAGGACTACATCGGCCACAGCCATTTAATGAGAATGCCATCCGATTCGGGAAAATTGAGACAAGGTCTGACGGCTGTTTTAAGGGATTTTCGTGGTATAGGAATAGCGACGGCATTGAAACGAAGAGGGATAGATTACGCGAAAAAGAACGGATACACGGGGATATTCACGGCATCCCGCTCGACCAATTTCGCTATGCGAACCGTAAATAGCAACCTTGGGTGGCAGCCGCATTACAGTGAGGTCAGATTCGAAAAAATAATAGGGAGCGAGGCTGCATGGAACCATTCCCGGTAACGCATTCTACCCTGTCGCAGTACGCTCTTGCGTCTGAAATACTGCCTCTTTATTTTGACAATCCGTCGGGTACATGCAGATTGTTGGTTCGAGGGATGAACGATACGTATCTTGTCCTTAGCGGTGGAGTGCAATATATTCTGCGGGCGTATCGGCATGGCCACCGGACTTTACCTCAAATTGAGCATGAGCTGGAACTTTTGAGGTTTCTGAATGGGCGGGGAGTAAACGTTGCCGCACCTGTCCCCCGTAAAGATGGCCAATTCATCATGGAAGTTCAGGCTCCTGAAGGCATTCGTTATGTAACGATGTTCACCTATGCCCCTGGTGAATTTCGCCCGCTTACTGTGGAAATTGCAGGCAAGTATGGACTTGCGGCAGCCAAGCTTCATCGGACGATGGGATTATTCCCCATGGATCATGACCGTGATGCTATCGATTCGCAGTATTTGCTGGATAACAGTGTGCCGTCAATTTTACCGTTGCTAAGCCACCGGCCTGCGGACCTTGAACTGGTCGTTCGAAT
Organism: Paenibacillaceae bacterium; assembly: GCA_020697475.1. Taxonomy (GTDB): domain Bacteria; phylum Bacillota; class Bacilli; order Paenibacillales; family NBRC-103111; genus JAJFMO01. Next base: position 8,912 of record JAJFMO010000175.1, read on the forward strand.
GAGGGCGTTTTTGAAACGGCAGATTAACGAGATGGCTCCGACTTTGACATGGGGTTTATGCCATGGCGATTTGAACGGGGGCAATTGTCACATCGATGACGAGGGGAAGCTAACCTTCTTTGATTTCGATTGTGAGGGACCCGGATGGCTAGCCTATGATGTGGCTGTATTCAATTGGTCTATTCGGGACATGCCCAACCGGGACAGCGCCCTTCAGTTGTGGCATGCATATATCGATGCGTATCAGAGTGAGGCGCCTCTGTCCGATTCCGACGTTGCTGCCATTCCTTACTTCGTCGCTGCCAGGCAGCTTTGGCTCGTTGGCCTTCACTGCCGACATGCGGATGAGTGGACGTATGGTTACTTGAATGACGCGTATTTTACCAGGCGATTTCGCAATGTTCGAGACTTGGTGGAGGAGCAAGGTTGGAATATTTAGAAAAACAACCCCATTGGTGGTCCGGAATACTGTAACGGCCATGACGGCATCTTACACGGCAAATAGAGCCACTTTTGCACTGTAACGGACACCACAGCGGCTTAGAGCCAATTTTCCATTGGAGCCGGCGCGTTTAGCCTTCTAAGCTGCCGGTGTGGCCGTTAGCCATCTACAACTTGCTTTTCGACGCTCTAAGCTGCTCCTGTGGCCGTTACCGCCCTGCTCCCGCCCTGCTTCCCGCCCTGCTCCCGCCTCATTGCCACTTGTCCCCGCCCCGCCAATCTGCTAAAATTCGTTCCGACGCCTCAAGCGAAGGAGCGAGAACGCCATGAACATCTTAAAAGATTTTTTACTGCAGCTGGCGCTTGTCTCGACCTTAATCTACACGTATCAAATCTTCTTCGCGTTAAAGTCGGAGAGAAGCGGCTACGAGAAGCTGAATCTCTCGATCTTGTTCGGTTTAGCCGTCCTCTTGTGCATGTACTTCCCCGTTTACTTCAGCTCCGACTATCATGTGGATATTCGCGTCATTCCCCTGCTGTTGGGGGCGCTGTACGGTGGTTGGGAGACGGGTATATTCCTCACTGTCCTAATCGTCGGGTTCCGCATATTCAAAGGGATCGACCTTGGCTTCTATACGACAACCCTGACACTATTGTTCAGTATGCCTGTCATTCTTTACGCGCGCCGATTTTTCATTCGATCCCATCGGGCCATGCGGGTTGTCATCTCGCTGGCTTTACTTGTCTTCTACAGCTTCACAGGGCTGACAACGGAAACGATTGTGAGGGGAGAGACCTATGCGGAAGCGTTCCGTATACACGCCCTGCATACCGTGGTCAGCATCACGGCTCTTTTGTTTTTCGTTCTCATGAATGAGACCGTCCGGCGAATCATCCGAATCAACCAGCAACTGCAAACGGAGGCCAAAGATGCGGAAATCGCCTTCCTGCGCTCGCAGATCAAGCCGCATTTTCTATATAACGCCTTGAATTCGATTGCCGCATTATGCGTGGACGAGCCCGGCAAGGCGGAACAACTGATTCTGGATTTGTCCAAATATTTGCGCAGCAGCTTCGACTTCAAGCAACTGAAATCGTTCACGACGGTCGGGGAGGAGCTCGAGCTGGTACAGGCGTATATCAATATCGAGCAAGCGCGATTTGGCGCCCGTCTGAATGTGGAGTACGATATCGACCCTGGACTGAATCCGGATCTGCCGATTCCTCCGTTAGTTTTGCAGCCTCTGGTGGAAAATGCGATTCGACATGGACTCATGTCGAATATTCAAGGAGGAACGGTGAGAATCTCGGTTCATCAAGGGGAGGGCGGTTCGATTCGTTTCGCCGTGGAAGACGACGGATGCGGGATGAACGAGGCGAGTCGGGAGGAGATTCTGAAACCGGAAGGATCCAGGAAAGGCATTGGATTGTGGAACATCAACCAGCGTTTCGGCTTTTATTATGGCAACGGCTTGCAAGTGGAAAGTTCCAAAGGAATCGGTACGAAAGTGGTATTTACGATACCGGACGGGTTGAAGGAGGGAATCGGGCTTGCTGCGGGCAATCATCGTGGACGATGAAGAGTTGTCAATCAAGTGGCTGGGTAAAATTTTATCGGAAAATGACGACGTCGATGTATGCCGTACATTTCTGAACGCGTCGGAAGCTTACGAGTACGCCCGGTCGAACCGGATCGATCTGGCTTTCCTGGATATTTCCATGCCGGAACTTGGCGGAATGGCGCTGGCCGCCTTGCTGCAAGATCTGGATGCGGCTATTCAGGTAGTTTTCGTGACCGCTTACGATGATTACGCTTTGCAGGCGTTCGACTTAAGCGCGCTGGATTATTTGATTAAGCCGGTCACTCCGCAGAGGATGGCCAAGACGTTGGATCGCATAAGAGGGAGGATTCGCCTGCTCCCTGGCGAGCCCAAAGCGGGCGGTTTGACCAGGGATGCGGACGACACCCGTGAAAAGTTGACCGAGCAGGAGAAGCGGGTGCTGCGATTGATGGCGGACGGGCTGGCGAACAAGGAGATTGCCCGCAAGCTCAATGTGACCGGCGAAACGGTGAAGTCGCATATCAAGAACGTGTATCGCAAGCTGGGGATCAGCAACCGAGTACAGGCGCTGCAGCGCGCCGGGCAATTAAAGGCGTGGGATTGACGATGACTCCGGAGCGATGTGGGCCTTCCCTCGCGTCCAATATTTGCCCAGCCGGATCGCCGGCTTCTCGATGAAATAGTACGACAGCGTAGACACAACCATCGCGACGACGAAGGCGAGCGAGTATATTTGCCAAATCGGCAGCTTCCCATAAAACAGATGAAGCATGCCGACGAGCGCGAGCAGGTGATACAAATATAAGCTGTACGAGATTTTGCCGAGGAACGTCAGCGGCCTCAGCTGCAACACTTTGGCAGCGGCCACCGAGGCGATGGCGAACACGATGAACGCCCCTGCGCCTGCGCTGATGATCAGATCCTGGACGATCTGGCCGTACACCGCCGGCTTCAAGCCGAGCGCCTTCGTTATGACGTTGGGATACACATATAGCCAGAATCCGGCGACCGGAACCGCCCATCGAAGCCAAACCGGAATCCGCAGCAGCGCGGGCACGATCCGGTCCTTGTACTTCGCGAGCATCGCCCCCAGGATGAACATGGAGGTGTAATGGATCGTGTCGAAGTAGGTGGTGTGGAAGCCGTTGCTTTTCTGCCAGTGATATATATCGTTCAACCCGCCTGTGGCGGACAGAATCAGCATGGCCGGCACCATCATCCACCAGCGGCCGCGCAGGATCAACCAGGCAAGCAGCGGGAAGATGAGCGAAATGCGCATCTCCTGCACAAGCGACCAGATGACGTTGTCGAAGTGGCTGGAATGCACGTTGCCGAGCAAGGTGATGTGCTCCCAGAACAGACCGCTCGTCGGCTTCGTGTCCCACGAACGATTGAACCAGGCGCTGAGCGCCTTGATCGGTCCATGGGCGATCGTTGCGGCCAGAAGCATGGCCGTCCCAATCGCAACGAGGTAGGGGACGTAGATGCGCATGATCCTTTTGACAATAAAATGATGGTATAAGTTTCCCTTGCCCGCGCCGAACGGCAGAAACAGCACGAACCCGCTCAGCACGAAGAACAGGATGACCGAGGCGTGTCCGCTGATGACGACTTTCAAGGGCGAGTCGAGCACCCAGTGGGGGAACAGCGACTTCTTGGTCACCAAGTTGGCGTGATGGATAAACACGATCAGGGCGGCCAGCCCGCGGATCGAGTCGAGTTGTTCGATGCGGTTCGATAAGCTCTTCAAAGGCAAAGCCTCCTTCAAAAATCGCCTTGCAGATTCATCAATCTTGGGGGAGGTTGTGAAATCGCTTTAATAGGTCCTCGCTTTCACTATACCAAGTTCGATCTTCCCTTACAATACCGACAAGGCGTGCCGCGCAAAGCGGTTGGCGGGGGGAATATCAATTTCAGACACAATTTTGCTGGTTTTAGACATTTCGTTTTCCTCTTGGAAAGCTTACTATGGATATGAAAAATCAAAGCAGACTTAAGCGTTTGCTTACGAAAAAAGCAATTCCTAAGGGAATTGCTTAACAGGAGGATGAATATGCCGCATCAACTATACACTCCGAAGGCGGTAGCCCGGACGGATCGTTATTTGGTCAAAGTCGAGCAGTACGCCCATTACCATCGTAACGGATATTTGAAAATTGATGGATTGCTGTCTAACGAAGATGTGAATAAA
>JAJFMO010000176.1 GCA_020697475.1 Paenibacillaceae bacterium
GGCAAAAATCAGCGTCTGACCCTCGGAGCTCCACTCGCCGACGATCTGTTCGGCGAATGGGCCAACCGGCCGCTCCAGCTTCGCCGCTTTGCGATTGCCGTGCGTCAAGTCGATTACCTTCGGCTTGACGCCTTGCGCGAAGTCGGCGCGCAAGCTGAGCAGCCTCTCCCCGTCGCACTCGATCGCCGCTCGCACCGTGCAAGCCTGCGTAACGACGAACGGCTCCGTATACAGCGGCGAGTTGCCGTCCGGCTCCGTCCCATCCAACGTGTAGCGGATCGTATACGCCCGGGCGGCCGCTTCCCCGCGCAGCATCGCCCTACTCACGGCGATCGCCACTTGCGTCTGCCGATCGAACAACGTCTCGCCCAATATCCCCGCCGCCGTCAACTCGATGTCGCCCGGCTCCAACGTAGATTGGAAGATCCCCATTCCCATTCCATAGAAAGCCTTGCGCTCGTTCACTTTATGCGGCGAAAGATCGAGCGGGTCGCCGTTGTCCAGGCCAAGGTTGCGCACCGGCCCGCGCAAGTGGAAGGTGACCCGATCCGCCGCATGCGGCACAAGATGGCCGTCCCGATCCACGATGGAGAACGCCACATGGCTCACGTCCCGATTATACTCCGCCAACTGCACATTGTCCGCTTCGAGCCGAATGCCGTAGGCCGCCGCCGCGGTGTGCGCGACCTTTTCGACCAACTGCTTGCCGCCCTTGTACCCCACTGCCTTCAGTTCCCCCGGTTCATACGGCACGTCCCATTGGATGTACATCTCGTCGCCTATCGACCGGACGCCGAACGACTTCCCGTTCAAGAACAGTTCCGCGCGCTCGCAGTTGGTGTACACCCATACCGGAATCGTCACCCCTTCCTTCCCCGGATGAGTCCAGTGGGGCAGCAGGTGGATCATCGGCTCCGACGTCCAGAGGCTTTGGTACAAGAAGTAATGATCCTTCGGAAACCCGCACAGATCGAGTATGCCAAAATTGGCCATACGAGCCGGCCAGCCGAACGATTCCCCGAGATAATCGAAGCCCGTCCAACGGAACTCTCCGCCGACGAACGGCAAATCGCGCGTCCGCCTCCACGAATTGCGGGCGCTGTTGCGCACGCCGCTGTTGTCATAGGAAGAATTATATTGCAGCGCCCCGTCGAAGAAGATTTCCTCCTCGGTCAAATTCGGCACCTCGAAACGAGGCTGATTCTTGTCCCGCCACCACGTCTGCGTCCGGTAAAATCCCCGGGTTTGGAACGTGTGGGGCTCCTCGGTGAGGATGATTTTGAGATGAGGGTGCTTCGCATGCACTTCTTCAAGAACACCCGGCTTGCCGCCGTGGCCGTTATACCCCTGAACGTCGAGAATCCCGTCTTCGCCCCTGCCGCAAGTGACCGGCCGCGTCGGATCGATCTCATGCACGAAGTTCTGCATCAGCGTCGTTTGCTCGTCCGTCTTCCCCGAGACCTCGTTGCCCAAGCTCCACAGGATAATGCTCGGATGATTGCGATCCCGCAGCAGCATGTCGCGCAAATCGCGCTGCCACCATTCGTCGAAATACAAGCCGTAATCCGCCGTCGCCTTCGTCTGCTTCCAACCGTCGAACGCCTCGTCCACTACGAAGAAGCCTATCGAATCACACAGTTCGTAAAATTCCGGAGCCATCGGATGATGGCCGGTGCGGATGGCGTTGCAGCCCATCTCCTTGAGCAGGCGGAGGCGGCGCTCCAGTACCTTGTCCGGCACGGCAGAACCGACAGGGCCGGCATCGTGGTGATGGCACACCCCCTGCAGCTTCATCGGGCGGCCATTGAATTCGAAGCCTCTGTCCGCGTGGAAGGCGTAGTGTCGTACCCCGAACGGCGTCTCGTATTCGTCGAGGATGGCGTCGCCTTCCTTCACGGTCGTGAGGAGCTTGTACAGATAAGTTTTCTCGGGTGACCATAGGTTTGGCGCAGTGATCGTTTCATTTTGTGAAAATGTTGCCTCTGCACCGGCGGGGATTGCGGCTTGGGCGACGGCGGTGCAGACCGTTCGGCGTTCGGCGTCGACTATGGCGGATATGAGCGTGACGCTGCGTGGCGCCGCCGAATCGTTGCGCAAAGTGGTGCTGATCGCGACCTTGGCATTGCTATCCGATACTTCGGGCGTTGTCACATAAGTGCCCCAATGGGCGACCCGTACCGGATCTGCCACGGTGATTCGGACATGACGATAAATACCGCAACCGGTATACCAGCGGCCGCTGGGAGCCAGCGTTGCGTCCGCCCGCACGGCGATCACGTTATCTCCGGGCTTCAGATACGGTGTTAAATCGTACTCAAATCCGATGTAGCCGTTCGGCCGATGGCCCAAGTGATGTCCGTTGATCCACACATCGCTGTTCATATAAATTCCATCGAACTCGACGAACACTTTCTTGGCGAGCCATTCCTCGGGGCAATCGAACGTCTTGCGGTACCAGCCGATGCCCGCGGGCAAGAAACCGCCGCGCTTGCCGCTGGGGTGATCTTCAGCGTATTCGCCCTCGATGCTCCAGTCGTGCGGCAAGTCGATCGTCCGCCAAGCGGAATCGTCGTGTTTCGGTTGCTCAGCGCTCGGCGCGTCGCCCAAGCAGAACCGCCAGTCGAAATCGATATTTTTTCGTGTGCGATGTTGAAATTTATTTGCCAAAGGGATGTCCACCTCAATCTATAAGATATCCCCCATTGTACCTTATGTCGCACCCGCATTCTTTGCCGACCTTGCTCGATAATCGGATTTTTTTGCTCAATTGGGCATACAAAAGCGTTTCGGGGAAAAATCGGGCGGTTTGGCCAGATAATACAAATTATTTGGAGATGATCAGGAATTATCGAAAAAATTGGGCGTAGATGGAATTTGAAAAAAGGGTAGGCAATCCGCTATATTATTTCTTGCGGTTAGCACTCATTATTGATGAGTGCTAACAAAACACAAAAGGAGGGAATGTACATGCTAAAACCTGTAGGAGATCGTGTCATTGTGGAAGCGAAGCCGAAGGAAGAAACGACTGCGAGCGGTATCGTGCTTCCCGACACGGCGAAAGAAAAACCTTTTGAAGGAAAAGTGATTGCCGTTGGACCGGGACGGTTCGAGAACGGCAAGCGGATCGAACCGGAGGTTAAGCCGGGCGACTCCGTCATCTACTCCAAGTATTCGGGAACGGAAGTGAAGTTCGACCAGCACGAGTATTTGATTTTGCGGGAGAGCGACATTATGGCCATCGTCGATCCAACCGCAAGCCGAAATCGTGAGAAGGAGTTGGTGCACCATGCCTAAGCAAATTTTATTCAGTGAAGATTCGCGCCGCGCTATGCTCAGAGGCGTCGATACATTGGCCAATGCTGTGAAAGTTACCTTGGGTCCGAAAGGCCGGAACGTCGTACTGGAGAAAAAATATGGCTCTCCCCTGATCACGAACGATGGCGTATCGATCGCCAAAGAAATCGAGTTGGAGGATCCGTTTGAAAATATGGGCGCCCAGCTCGTCAAAGAAGTCGCCACTAAAACGAACGATGTGGCCGGCGACGGAACGACTACGGCGACGGTGCTTGCGCAAGCGATGATTCGCGAAGGTTTGAAAAATGTGACTTCCGGAGCCAATCCGATGGGGATTCGCAAGGGTATCGAGAGAGCGGTGCGCGTGGCTGTGGATGAAATCAAGAAACAAGCCAAAACCGTGGAAACGAAGGATGCGATCGCCCAAGTGGCCGCCATCTCCGCCTCGGACGAAGAAATCGGCCGGATGATCGCCGAAGCGATGGAGAAGGTAGGCAAAGACGGTGTCATCACCATCGAGGAATCCAAAGGGTTCGCCACCGAGCTGGAAGTCGTTGAAGGGATGCAATTCGACCGGGGCTACATATCCCCTTACATGATTACCGACACCGACAAGATGGAAGCCGTGCTTGACGAGCCGCATATCCTCATTACGGATAAGAAAATATCGAGCATCCAGGATATTCTTCCTCTGCTAGAGCAGGTGGTGAAGCTCGGAAAGCCGCTGCTCATCATTGCCGAAGAGGTGGAAGGAGAAGCGCTGGCCACCTTGGTCGTCAACCGGCTGCGGGGCACGTTCACCTGCGTGGCCGTCAAAGCTCCCGGCTTCGGCGACCGACGCAAAGCGATGCTGCAAGACATTGCCGCCTTGACCGGAGGCCAAGTCATTACCGAAGAGCTTGGTTTGGATCTGAAGTCGGCGCAGCTTGATCAGCTTGGCCGTGCCCGCCAAGTGATTGTGGCCAAGGAAACGACAACCATCGTGGATGGTTACGGGGACAAGAGGGATATCGAAGCGCGCGTATCGCAAATCAAGACGCAAATCGAAGAAACAACTTCCGATTTCGATCGGGAAAAGCTGCAAGAGCGCTTAGCTAAGCTGTCTGGAGGCGTGGCCGTGATCAAAGTCGGAGCGGCGACCGAAACGGAGCTGAAGGAGAAGAAGGGTTCACATCGTTCTGCGAGCGCTGGAAGAACCGATTCGCACTATCGCCTCCAACGCCGGCGTTGATGGTTCGGTCATTATCGAACGCATGAAGCATGAGCCTTTGGGTGTCGGCTTCAATGCGGCATCCGGGAAATGGGTCAACATGGTCGAAGCGGGGATCGTCGATCCGGCCAAAGTTACCCGTTCGGCACTGCAGAACGCGGCTTCCGTCGCGGCCATGTTCCTGACCACGGAAGCGGTGATCAGCGACAAGCCCGAACCGAAGCAACCTGCTGCACAACCTCCGATGGACATGTAATCTCTGAAAATACGCAAGCCGTCCCTCCCCGACCGTTCCGGCTTGCGTGACGCCCGACCCGCCGGGGTCGGGTTTTTCTATACTTTTCAGCTAATGGGAAGCAAACTTCATTCGCCGGGGCGAGGTGATGTCTGTGAGAGAATATTTGATCTACTGTACTTACTGCAACGAATACAGCACCTTGGGCAAGTATTTGGAGGGCGACGGTCAGTTCGAAGGCGAATATTCGTTGGCGCACAATCGTCGAATACTCGGCAACGAGTTGTTATGCCTCTTCCTGCTCAAGCACCTTGGTCATCACATCAAAACATATCCCGACCGTACCGACGAATTTTCGGATATTTTAAAGCATGGCGTACGTTTCATGGACGAAGAAGTCGACAAATTCATGGAACAGGAGCAATCGCGGCGCAAGAAGAACGACGACGAACTGCTGATGGAGCGCGGCCTTGGGCAACTGCAATTGAACGTGCTGCAGAAGATTATCGAGGATGAGGCGAGAACGATTGCCAAAATCCCGACAAGCTCTCCGGCGGAGGGGCAATTCCTGCTTGGGAAGGAAGAGGGATTGAAGCACGCGCTGGAAATTCTCGACGATCTGCTCAAACGAACCAATTTGTTGTACCGAAAGATAGAGATTCCATAAAGTTTTTTGCCGCCCCGGTGCCGATGGCGTCACCGGGGCTTCTTTTTCTCCTTCTGCAGAAGCTCGTAAACTTTGACGATGGAAGTGGCGACATCGATCAACTTTTTACGATCGCTCATAGCCTGCCTGCGTAAAAAAGCGTAGGCTTCGGATTCGGAAATGTTTTTCGTCTCACATATAATTCCTTTGGCTTGTTCTATCCATTTTCGTTCAGCCAGGCGTGATGAGAGTTGTTCCCGCTCCAGTTCCCACTGTTGCCGCCGCCGGGAGTGGCTCGTACTAAGCAGAAAGGTGAAGCCGATCTCGGAGGGGGTCATTCCGGGACATGCAAAGCCATCGATGTCTGTATCGGGATCCAAAAAATCGGGCGATTCTGTGGATTCACACCACCATACAAGGGGGATTGAACGCCATGGATGATTGTTTTTGCACCAAGCCGACAAATCCGCTGCCGCTACATCCAGCACGATCAGATCGGTTTCCGCGATCCTCTGCCGAGCGTCTTTGTCGATGGCTATGGTATGCACTTGATAACCCATTGCCTCAAGTTTTTGTGCAGGTGCAGCTTCTCTCTTGTTGAAGTCGCAAATAAGCAGAATGGATTTTGTCATGGAATCACCCCTTTGGTTTTTTGTCATATAACATAACATATTTTCGTATTATCTTCCTCATTAACGTTAGATTATATTACATTAATCGATATTTATTGTCAGAAAATATTACTATAACATTCCAACCACTTGAAATATGTGTTATATAATTTACATCATAATAAATTCGGCACAAGGGTGTGTCGATCACCGTTGGCAAAGATGCCTTCCCATTTCCTGGGCAGGCGTCTGTTTTTTCTAAGGACCAAGATGCAGGAAATGGGATTTATGAAATCCGGAGTAAGGGAGTGTGGCGAAACATGAAGAAAAAGCTTGTTCTTATTGGAAATGGCATGGCAGGCGTTTATTGTATTGAGCAGCTTCTGAAGCTCAACCCCCATCGGTATCAGATTACGATTTTTGGAAGCGAGCCCCACCCCAACTATAACCGGATTCTGCTGTCTTCCGTCCTGCAGGGCAATTCAAGCTTGAAGGACATCGTGCTGAACGACTGGGATTGGTACATGGACAATGGGATCACGTTGCACGCCGGGCACAAAGTCACGAAGGTGAACACGTCGAAGAAAATCGTCCACACGGACAGCGGCATCAGCGCTCCCTATGATGAATTGATCCTCGCTACCGGCTCGCTGCCCTTTATGCTGCCTCTGCCCGGCGCGGATAAAGAAGGAGTGATCGCATTTCGCGATATTCAAGATTGCGAAACGATGATCGAAACTTCGAAGAAATTCAAGAAGGGGATCGTCATTGGCGGCGGTTTGCTCGGATTGGAAGCAGCGAGAGGTTTGCTCAATCTTCACATGGACGTTACGGTTGTTCATCTCTCCGGCACGATCATGGATAGGCAATTGGATCCGACTGCTTCCCTCATGCTTCAACGTGAGTTGGAGAATCAGGGGATGAAATTTTTGCTGGAGAAAAATACGGAAGCGATTCTTGGCGGGAAGCGCGTAACCGCAGTTCGGTTCAAAGACGGCAGCAAGGTGGATGCGGATCTTGTGGTGATGGCCGTCGGGATCAAGCCGAATACCGCGCTGGCCAGAGAGTGCGGCATCGAGGTCAATCGGGCCATCGTCGTGGACGATTATATGCAAACGAGTAACCCGCATGTTTACGCTATAGGAGAATGCGCGGAACACCGCGGCACGGTCTATGGACTTGTGGCTCCCTTGTTCGAGCAAGGCGCCGTGCTGGCCAAGCGGCTCGCCGATGTTGACGGCGAAGGGTATCAGGGCTCCGTCGTTTCGGCAAAGCTGAAAGTTTCCGAAGTGAACGTCTTCTCGGCGGGGCAATTCAGCGATTCCGGGGATACCCGGTCGGTTCGCGTTCAAGACGATTTTGCCGGCGTTTATAAGAAGATTGTCGTGAAGGACGGGAAAATTATCGGCTGCATCTTGTTCGGGGACACCAGTGACAGCTCGCGAATATTCGCCCTGATGCGAAGAGGGGAGAACATTTTCGGAAAAGAGAAGGAAGTGCTGCTCGGGGAAAGTGCGGGAGGAGCGAACATATCGGGCGTCGAATTCGCTGCGGCCATGGCGGATGACGAGATCGTCTGCGGTTGCAACGGGGTTCCGAAGGGGACGATTATTCAGGCTATCCAAGAAAAAGGCTGCACGAGTGTGAACGATATCAAATATTGCACGAAAGCGTCCGGCAGCTGCGGCGGCTGCAAGCCCCTGGTTGCGGATTTGCTCGCCCATGTGCTTGGAGACGACGGGGTGACCACCGTCAAGGAAGGCATTTGCGGCTGTACGTCTCTTGGCCGGGAAGAGGTGGTGGAAGCGATCCGCAGCATGCAGCTGTCAACCTCCAAAGAGGTGATGAATGTGCTGGGCTGGGAAAATCCCGAAGGCTGCTCCAAATGCCGGCCCGCGCTCAACTATTACCTCGGCATGGTTTGGCCGGAAGAACACGCGGATGAACAAGAGTCCCGATTCGTCAACGAACGGAACCATGGCAATATCCAGAAAGACGGCACCTATTCCGTCGTTCCGAGAATGTACGGAGGGGTAACCACACCGGAGGATTTAAGGAAGATTTCCGACGTAGCGATAAAATACAGCGCAATGGTCAAAATCACCGGAGGCCAGCGCATCGATCTGCTGGGAATCAAGAAAGAGGATCTTCCGAGCGTATGGGGAGAACTGGACATGCCGTCGGGCTATGCCTATGGCAAAGCTCTGCGCACGGTAAAAACATGCGTTGGCTCGACCTGGTGCCGTTTCGGAACGCAGGATGCGATCAAGATGGGCACTGACTTGGAGAAGAGACTGGAGCGCATAAACACCCCAGCAAAGATCAAATTGGCTGTATCCGCATGCCCGCGCAACTGCGCTGAAGCGACGATCAAAGATTTCGGCGTTGTCGCGATCGACGGGGGCTGCGAGCTGTATGTCGGCGGCAACGGTGGAACGGATGTAAGAAAAGCGGATCTACTCGTCAAGGTCAAGACCGAGGAGGAAGTTGTCGAGTGGGCCATGGCTTACGTCCAGCATTACCGCGAGACGGCGAACTACAACGAGCGCACTTCGAAATGGGTGGAGCGCATTGGGCTTGACAAGATCAAACAAGCGCTGGAAAAGCGGGAAGACCGTTTGGCTCTTAAAGAGCGCATTGAGCACTGGCTCAGCTTTACCAAGGATCCTTGGAAGGAAATTGTCGAGAACGGGGAATTGCGCAAAACATTCGACATGCTTCCTGCTCCGAACCTCGTTGGCGGCCCGGAATTATAGTCAAGGAATCAGACAAACAAGGAAACAGGTGGGGAAGCTATGAGACGCATTGTTGTGGCGAAACTGTCGGACATTTCGGAGAAACGTTCAAGAGTGGTGCGTATTGACGGCGTGGAAATTGCTTTGTTCAAGCTCTCTACAGGGGAAATCCGCGCGATTGAAAACAGCTGCCCGCATAAGAAAGGCAAGCTGTCTGAAGGCATTGTGTGCGACCATCATGTTTTTTGCCCGCTGCATGATTGGAAAGTCAACTTGGATGACGGGCTTGCGCAGGCTCCCGATGAAGGTTGTGTGAAGACGTATGAAGTGGAATGGGATGAGAAAAGCGGGGAAATTGCGCTATATACCAATAATGGGAACACAATTGATGAGGGGAGTTCATCGAGATGGCCTACGTGAAACCGGAACAAGTATTGGAGAGCATGATTCAAACCGGAGTGAGCAAAGCGAATCTTTCGGTTAAACATTTGTTGATCCGAGGTTTTTTGGGAGGCGCCATCCTCGCCTGTGCGACAACTTTGGCTTTTACGGCGACCGTTCAGACCAAGCTCGGAATCGTCGGAGCTTTAGTGTTTCCCGCGGGGTTCGTTATGATTATTTTACTTGGCCTTGAACTGGTCACTGGAAGCTTTGCACTCGTTCCGTTAGGGGTGCTTGAAGGAAAAACGAGCCGCGCGAAGATGATATCCAGCTTTTTTTGGGTCATCGTCGGGCATCTGATCGGGTGTTTGTTTTACGCTGTATTTTACTATATTGCCGTTACAGGCTTCGGACATTCACATGACAACGGAGTGATTCAGATGATCGTCAATACGGCGGAGGCCAAGACGATCGGGTACAAAAAGCTTGGGATGGACGGATTGATTACTGTTTTTGTCAAAGCGATCCTTTGCAACTGGATGGTGACACTGGGGGCTGTCATGGCCATGACCTCAAAATCTACCTTAGGCAAGATCGCCGCGATGTGGTTGCCTCTTTTAATATTTTTCGCTCAAGGATTTGAGCATGCGGTCGTAAATCTGTTCGTCATTCCCGCCGGCATGATGTTCGGTGCGAAAGTGACCTTTGCGGACTGGTGGCTCTGGAACCAGATTCCCGTACTGATCGGCAATTTGATCGGCGGCTTCACACTTACCGGGTTGTTTCTTTATTTGACTCATAGGAAAAAGACGGAGCTGTTATCTACCAGGACAGAAAATCAGAGTGCAAGCGCCGGGCTCAGCATGGAAAAAGCGTAATCAAAGTGTGATAAAACACGGAAGTTTGGACAGGGGGAGACACAATATGAATCGGGGAAAAGTGTACTTAACCGGCGCGGGACCGGGCGATCCAGATTTGATCACGGTGAAGGGGTTGGAATCCATCAGGCGGGCAGACGTGATTGTTTACGACCGACTAATATCCCCGCGATTATTGGAAAATGTTGCGCCGCATGCCACGGTGATTTATGCGGGCAAAGCCCCCGGCAACCATACGCTTACGCAGGACGAAATCAACGCTCTGCTTGCAGAGAAAGCGCTGAAGGGCTATACCGTCACCCGGCTAAAAGGCGGCGATCCGTTCGTGTTCGGACGCGGAGGCGAAGAGGCGCTCTATTTACAAGAGAGAGGAATCCCGTTTGAAATTGTGCCGGGAATTACGTCGGCGGTCGCGGTTCCGGCCTATGCAGGCATACCGGTTACTCACCGCCATGTCGCCTCATCGTTTCTGGTAGTTACAGGCCATGAATGTTCTTCCAAGCCGGAATCCTCGGTCAATTGGAAGCTGGTTGCCGCCGTGGATACCGTCGTATTTCTAATGGGAATCGGTCATCTGTCCTCCATCACGGAGCAACTGATGGCGCACGGAAAACCGGCTGAAACGCCGATCGCCTTGATTCGTCAGGGGACTTGCGTTGGACAAGAAACCTGGATCGGCACTCTTCAGGACATCTTGGCCAAGCAGCGGGGCGCCATGTTGGAAAGTCCGGTGACGATCGTCGTCGGAGAAGTCGTCAAGCTTCGCGAGAAATTAGCTTGGTTCGACCGCGAAGCTGCGTCCGTGTTCGCCGGATCGGGCTAAGGCCATTTTTGGCCTTATTCCGCAACGCGGTGCGGTGTTCGCGCAGCTATGGCCATTTCTGGCCTTAAATCGCAACCGTGGAACTACATACCACCACCCCCGAACAGAGAAACGAGCCTTACGGCTCGTCCTTCTGCAATTCGATATCCAATTCGATCAGCTTACGCAGATCATCCACCGTGTTGATCTCAATCCACTTGTCTTTGAAAATCCTTGACCCAACGCGCGACTGCCGCCTTGATGAATCGACGGTACTGCTCCTTCGAGTCCTGAATCCCTTGCATGACTTCAAGCTCTTTATCTCATTTGAGCAAACTTTATAGTTTTAATGTCTTTCTTTCAATAATTTTGATTGGTCCAACTATACTCTCTAAAATTTTCTCGATTGATTTTCCATCATTTAATTGAGAGGAGAGCGATTCCATTCCGTTTAATTTTCTTTCAATTTCAGTAATTTCCGAATCAGACAAAGAATAAGAGATTTGAATTATAAATGCTCCTGATTTCTTTACATTTGAGTCAGGATTAATTAATTCCCCACAAACTACTGCTGAAGGAATATTCATTTTTTTTGCAAAATAATATGTAAAATCGTCTCCAAACTCACCTGATACAATGGGAAAAACTGTTTTAACTTCAGTGCTGTTTGCTTCTGATTTTATTACTTCAATGTCTCCCTTTCCGATAGCGCCGCCAACATCGATTTTATTTTTCTCATT
>JAJFMO010000177.1 GCA_020697475.1 Paenibacillaceae bacterium
AGCTTATCCGTTATCCAAGCAACGCTTGCTGTGGCGGAAAACGATCCTGTTGTTTATCGGCTTCACGTTGTTGTTTAACGGCGGACTGATCCCCACCTTCTTGCTGATCAAGAAGCTCGGCATGCTGAACACGATGTGGGCGCTTGTTATACCGGGTGCCGTGAATACGATGTATTTGTTCATTATGAGAACCTTCTTTGAGGGCATACCGGAAGAACTCGAGGATGCCGCAACGATGGACGGCTGCAATCCGTTCCAGGTTCTGCTGAAGATTGTATTGCCGCTCTCGGTACCGGTTATGGTCACGATCGGGCTGTTCACAGCGGTCGCCCAGTGGAATTCCTTCTTCAATTCACTGATTTATTTGACGGATAAAAATATGTTCCCGCTGCAGATTCACCTGCGCAATGTGGTCATCAGCGGCAGCGCGCTGTTTGCTACCCGCGGGGATGACGGCGATGTGGTTGTATTGGAAACAATCAAATACTCGACACTAATGGTTGCGACGGCGCCGATCCTGCTGATCTACCCGTTCATCCAGAAATATTTCGTCAAAGGCGCATTAATCGGAAGTATCAAGTAACGCAGGGACACGGTAGTACTAGATTGAAAAATCTATGCTATATAACGATTGGGAGGGGACTCACAATGAATCAGGAAGGAACAGCAGGAAGGAACAGGTTTAAATGGGGGACGGTCGGGCTGGCTCTAGCGCTGGCGACGACAACTCTGCTGGCCGCGTGCTCCACGTCGAATACCGACAGCGCCACTCCGGCACCGACTCAGAATCAGTCTGCTTCATCCGCCAATGACGGCTTTGGCAAACCGGCCAGCTACACATGGTTTCTCCGTGAGGACTCCGCCGCGCCGCTGAAGAACGATTGGGCGGTTGTCAGTGAATTGAAAAAACGGACGAATGTCGATGTGAAGTTTCAGCCCACGCCGGAATCCGGTGCGGACGAGAAGCGCAATATCATGATTGCAACAGGGGATGTCACTGATTTTATGCCCATCGAGGATAAGGACGCCAGAAATTATGGTCCGCAAGGCGTCTTCCTGAAGCTGAACGATCTGATCGATAAATACGCCCCCAACTTGAAAAATTACTTTAACAAGTATCCTGAGGCCAAAGCTCGCTTTGCAGCCGCCGACGGCGGCATCTATGCCGTTCCCGCCATCAATCTGGAAGAGAACAATTACAGCGGCGCTTGGTTGATCCGTCGCGACATTGTCCAGCAGAACGGCTGGAAGAATCCGACGAACGAACAGGAATTATACGATATTCTAAAGAAATATAAGGAGAAGTACCCCAACTCGCAGCCGCTGAATTTCCGGTTGGAGTCCGACCGGTTCTATCAAGGCATGACGATGGCGTTCCTGGGGTACATCACCACAGACGGCAGCGGGTGGGATACGAATGCGAAGAAATACAAATCCGTGGTGGGCGATCCAAAATTCAAATCCATGCTCGAATATACGCGCAAGCTGTATGCCGAGAAGTTGCTCGACCAGGAATTCGCCTCGATGAACGAAGCGCAATGGCAGCAGCGGATCTTGAACGAGCAAACCTTTATCACCTATGACAACAGGAGCCGTCAGAATGTTCTCACCGACCAAGCCCACGCAGCCGATGCGAATACGAAATTCGATATGTTCGCTTTCGAGCCTTGGGCCGCTTCGGGCGGGAAGAAGGACGTGGTCACCTCGTCAATAATATCCAAATCGGGAATCGCCTTGTCCGCGAAAATTAAAGATCCGGAAACGGCGGTAAAATTCCTAGACTACTTGTATAGTCCCGAAGGAAGCTCGATACTTACCTATGGAATCGAAGGGGTAAGCTACAAGATGGACAATAACAAGATTGTGGCGCTTCCTCCTTACGACGATCCGAGCAACAGCTCCAAAATGCTGAAGAAGAATATGGGTGCGCGTTATCCGGGCGTCGAAACCATTCATCGAGGCGATCTCACCGGTGTAGCCCCGCGCGATCAGGAACGAGATGCGATATACTCCAAACATTTTGTCCCCGCCGAACCGTTCTTGCCTGCAACGAAAGAGGAAGAAGAAAAGCTCAAAAATACGGACACGAAAAAATATTTCCAGGAAGAGACGACCAAGTTCATTATGGGCCGCACACCAATTAACGATGAGAATTTGACAAACTTCTATAATAACTTGAATAAGCTTGGACTGGCGGACGTCGTGAAAATCAAAAATGACGAATATCAGCGGGCATACGGCAAATAAACCCTGGGGAGGGAGCATTTTGGGACCAAGAAGATTCCGTCTTTTTGCTAACATGAGAGGTCGCAGAGTGTTCTGGCAGTTTTTCCTCAGCTATTTGGCGATTGTCATCGTCCCGGTTTTAATCGTCGGCACAGTACTTTACGTATATTCGATTCGCATGATCGAGCAACAGGTCGAGAAATCCAATGTCATGGCGATGGGGATTTTCTCGCAAAACATGGATCGATTTTTTGAAGAGATCAAGGAAAAGAGCATCAAGCTGCTTGAGTTCCCGCAATTATCGTTCCTTGTCAATGAAATCGGGGTAGACGGCCAGCCCTTCACTATCGATACTTTCGACCGCAAGCAAGCGGTAGACGCATTGATGGTCGAATTAGGCCGGATGCGGGATTACTCGGATATGATCCAGGATGCTTACCTTTATTTTGCGGAAGGAAATTATGTCATTTCTTCCGATGGTGCAGTAGATGGCGATTATTTTTTCAATTATATGAATCATTATTCGGAGTTGACGGACTCCGGACGGAAGGCGCTGTTCTCGGAGAAACGCAGACTGTTTTTTCCGAAGACGATGGAAATTCAGAAGCGCCAGTATTTGACGAATCAGATCATCGGCTCGGAAAAGATCGTATCGGCCATCACCAGCTATCCTTTCTATTCGAGTCCGCAGGTGTTTGTCGTTGTGAATATTCGCGAGGGAGCGCTAAGGAGCATTATTGCCGCCTCTGATTCGGGAGCCGAAACCGTCGTGCTGAACGAATCCGGGGAGCTGATCAGCCGCACGGGAGCGGCGGAGATCGATCCCGATTTGCTAAGTGCCAGGATCAAGGGTGCCAAATCCGGTTCCTCTCAGATTGTACTGCAGGGAACAGACATGAAACTGTCCTTTGTCCAATCCGATTTGAACCACTGGTGGTATATCAGCCTGAACAGACTTAGAGACGTGCTCAGGCCGACCGATTTCGTTAGAAATATTTCCGTACTTACCGTCGGTATTCTTTATTTGCTAGGCATTGCCGCCTCTTATTTACTCAGCCGAAAAATGTACGGACCGATCGATGAAATCAAGCATGGCCTGGAAGCTTCGGTTCCTCACCGAATCGATTCGGCAGCGGGAGTCCGCCCCGACGAATTTGATCGAATCAAGCTGCTGTCAAGCGCCATCATTTTCGAGAATCGGGAAATGTCGCAGCAGCTCAGTGACATTAAGCCGATTCTCGACGAGATTCGCATCGGAAAGCTTGTTTCCGGCGAGTGCAACAACTTGGACGATCTGGAGAGCGGTCCGGATTTTGCGACGCGTTTCTCAGGCGAGATGCTTGTTTGCTGCATCGGAATTCAGTTTTTCTCCGAAATTGATGAGAGATTGACCGAGAATGAGAAGAGATTGCTGACCGTCGAATTGAAGAACAGAATCGTTACCGGGTTCGATCAGCGGATCTGGGTGACGGAATTGTACAAACAGCAACTGGTATGCATCGTCGGGCTCCCCGATGGAGGCCATCAGGGAGGACTTCGGGCAACGGAAAAGTTAAAGGACATTTTGCAGGAATATGCCGATTGTCTCAAAGCCACGGTGGGGGTCGGCAAGTTTGTTCGATCTGTCGGCGACCTGCACGATTCTTATAAAGAAGCGGTTCGCTTGCTCGATTTCAAGTCGTTCACTCCGGCGACGGAGGTCATTCGGGACGGACATATCACCGGACATTATACGAATGAAGGATACTTAAGTCTGGAAGAAGTGAACCGACTGATGTATTTGTCCCGAATATCCGATGAACAGGGGCTCACGGATTACATCACGGAGTTGCTTGTGCGGCGCGCAGAAGCGGACATCACGGCCAAATATATGCTCGGCATCGGCCAGGATATCCTCAACTCGCTGGTTCGCGTTTCTTCGGAGAATAGCAAGGATGATCATGTACTGGAGAAATATTCCGTGCTGGGAGGCAAATTGCGCAAGTGTGTTTCCTTGGAGGAAATGTGCGCCTTCTTCGGGGAAACGCGCGAATTGCTGCTAGCGACCAAAAGCACGAACGATGCCCGCAGCGAAATATTCGAAGAGGTCGTCCGGTACGTGCAGACGCATTATGACGAAGAACTGTCGTTGGAGCTGCTTGCAGGCCGCTATAGTATGTCCCTCGGGTATTTCAGCCGTTCATTCAAAGAAACGGTCGGAGAAAAATACGTGGATTATGTAAATAAGGTCAGGATCGCCAAAGCGAAAGAGCTCTTGACGAGAACCGATATGAAGATCGCGGATATAGCGGGAGCGGTCGGTTATATCGCGGACAGGACGTTTACTACGATTTTCAAAAAGTACGAAGGAATTACGCCCGGCAAATATCGGATCATGAGGAGAGGATGAGACACCATGGCTACTATACAGAAATATATGGAGATTCCAGCCGCCAGGCTGCCGATCGTTGCGGAGGCGGATGTCGTTGTGACTGGGGGAGGCACGGCCGGATATATTGCAGCGGTTGCAGCGGCCAGGTCGGGCGCCAAAACCGTTCTGATCGAGCGGAACGGATTTCTCGGCGGCAGCGCCACCGGAACTTATAATACGAACTTGAGTTCAAGCTATGATTCGGATGGCAATCGGATTATGGGCGGTGTTCCCTGGGAAGCCATAGAACGGCTGGCAGCGGCGGGTGGTGCGTACATTCGCGAAATCAAGAACGGAAGACGCACCCATGCGGAAATTTTTCCGGAAACGACGAAGACGGTGGCGCTGGAGATGGTCTATGAAGCCGGCGTGGACCTTTACCTGCATACGTGGGCAAGCGATTGTCTAATGGAGAACGGTTCTGTACGGGGCATAATCGTGCAAAACAAATCCGGCCGCCAGATTGTGCTCGGCAAGACATTCGTCGACGCCAGCGCGGATGCGGATATTGCCTACAAGGCGGGCGCCCCATTCGAGCAGTTGGATGTTGACCATTCCTACCTGACAACGCTTGATCTGACGGTATGCAATATCGATGTCGACAAAGTGTTGCGTTGGGTGAAGGACAATGCCGACCGGCTGGAGACGCCCAAGATGCCGGACAACATTGAGGATAACGAAGGCATCAAATCGATGGTTGAATTTGTCGTGAAGGGCCCAAGAAAGACTAAGCTGCCGGACGGAAGCACGTACCGCCCGGGTAGGGCGCTTGGCGTGAAAATGTTAATTCGCCGAAGCATCTGCCGCGTTCAGGGGCATGTCGAAATCGATGGCACCGATGTGAAGCAATTGACGTGGGCGGAATATGAAGGCAGACGCCAAGCTCTGGAGGAATTGAACTATTTGCGCGAGAACGTTCCGGGCTTCGAGGACGCCTTCGTCGTGGCACAGTCCCCGCTTGGGGTTCGGGAAACGCGTAGAGTGAAGGGCGAATATTGGCTTACCTTGCAGGACCTGGACGGGAATACGAGACACCCGGACGTCGTGGGCTTAAACTGCCGGCCGGTGGACAAACATATGAAGAACGACGAGTTTTCCATTCGCATGCTCATGGGCAACCACGACATTCCCCTGCGCGCCCTCATTCCGCAGAACGTTCGCAATCTGCTGGTAGCCGGACGCTGTATCTCCAGCGATCACGACGCCAACGCCTCTTTGCGAGGAGGCGGGACCTGCATGATCACCGGTCATGCAGCCGGTACGGCGGCAGCGCTCGCGAGCAGGGGAAACGGGCAGGTGCGCGATGTTGATATCGCTTTGCTCCAGCGGACGCTGCTTGATCAGGGCGCGATTCTCAGTACGGATCCCGGTCGACGGTTTGTGTAACGGGTTGAATCGCTTACTTAATATTTGGAGGAGATTCCTATGTCCAAGAAAGTCGTAATTGTTCATACAGGTCCTGTCACAGTTCAGCCGTTGGCTCGGGTTGGCGGGGAGACGCTTGCCGATGTGGAAGTGGTCAATATTATCGACGACAGCCTGCTTAAGGATGTCATGAAAGCTGGAGGTCTTACGGATGCCGTCAGGCAGCGAATGGCCGATTATTTCAAAATTGCCGAGGGGATGGGGGCGGATGCCATTCTCAACGCCTGTTCCTCGGTCGGCGAGGCGGCGGAGGAAGCAGCGGCAAGCTTGAATATTCCGGTTGTGAAGATTGATAACCGGATGGCTGAGCGCGCCGTGGAGATAGGCAAGAAAATCGGCGTGGCGGCGACCGTGCAGACAACGCTCGAGCCGACCGTCCGTCTGATTGAACGAAAGGCGTCCGAGCGGGGCAAAGAGATCCAGGTGGAACGGGCGCTCTGCTCAGAGGCATTCACTGCATTGCTGGCCGGGGAGGGTGAGAAGCATGATGAGTTGCTGATCACCGCTGTCCGTGATTTGGCGGAACGGAACGATGTCGTTGTGCTGGCGCAAGTATCCATGGCACGCTTGACCGAACGTCTGGCTGATTTGCCCAAACCCGTACTCTCCAGTCCGGCGCTGGGTATAGGCGAATTGGCTGAGCGGCTGAACACGCTATGACGCAGGATGGCGATAAGAACATGGGGCGGAGTATCGGCCTCGACGACCGGCTTAATGACCGTCGAATCGTCATCCTGGACGACGACCCGACGGGAACGCAGACGGTCAGCGATGTCCGCGTGATCCTTCACCCTTCGACCGCGACTTTCGCCGAGTTTTTCGGGTCAAGCGAGCGCGTTGTCTACGTGCTGACTAATACGCGGGCCATGCCCGAGCGGGACGCTGTACACCTGCTGAGTAATATTTGCAGCCAGGTCCGGGAAGCGGCACAACAATCGAAGGTACGGTACGCCTTCTTGCTACGGGGCGACTCCACGTTGCGCGGGCACGTTTTCGCGGAAGTCGATGTTCTTGCTTCGGAAAATTCGGTGACTTTGTTCGTTCCCGCTTTCCCCGAAGGGGGACGCGTTACGGTGGGCGGAATCCGGCGGCGGCCGGAAGGCTTTGTCTGTCCCGTTGCAAACCTTGCGTTCCGTCGGTTCGAAGGCCATAACCGCAACGCTGTTGAATGCCGTCCCTAGGACAGTGATCGTTCCCGACGCTGAGACACGCTCTGATTTGGAACGGATCGCGCTTGGATTGCTCGATGCAGAGGAGGCCGGGCGCGCTGTTGTCGTCCGATCTGCAGCCTCCTTCGCAGCGGTACGCGCCGGTCTTTCCGGCAGGCAGTTGGAGCCCGCCTTACCTTTCTCCGCGAGGCGAACGCTGGTTGTTTGCGGCTCCCATACGGCTGCAGCGAGCAGGCAATTGGAGCACTTTCTTAAGGAAAGAAAGCTGATGCCTCACGTTCTGGAGGCGGATGAAATCCTGCGTGGCGATCGGCAGGGAGCCGTGAATCTCTTGGTTGACAACCTGCTTGGGGAATTGGATAGGGGGAGGATAGCCGTACTCTGCACCGAGCGTATGCTCAAAACCG
>JAJFMO010000178.1 GCA_020697475.1 Paenibacillaceae bacterium
CTATTCTCATCCTTTTTTCACCAAAATCAGCGCTAAACAAGCACTCGAAGAAATCAATAAAACATCGAATTTAATCGGCGATATTACCGGTGTAGCTCCCCCCTATTTCCGACCGCCATACGGAGCGTTCAACGAGGCCACCCTGCTTCTTGCTTTGCAGCACAACATGAAAGTAGTGATGTGGTCTGCGGATCCGAGAGATTATTCACTGAACACAAGAAACGCCGTGCTTAAGGCGACGGACCCGCTGTTGGCATCACGCATGATATTGCTTCTGCACGATTTGAAAGATGCGACGGTTGATGCCTTGCCCACAATCATTGACGACGTAAGGGATAAGGATTTACAGATCACACTTCAATACGAACATTAAGGAAAAAATAAATCTATCGTTTGACACGACGGCAACCCCGATTTCTCCGGCAACTGCCAATACAGCTACTTCCGTTATGTGTTGCGCCTGATTACGTTCGGCTGGGGGGATCGCGCTGCTCATGGAAGCCGTCGTCCGCACTACCCTGGTGTACAAGCTGTCAACCGTGACGAAAACGTTGCGGCGGCAAGGAATTCGGCAAAAAATAATGGTATAACCTACAACGAGGTCACACGCGGCTTGCCCGGGTCGCATTCCGGCGGCTTGGCGCCGGTCGCCTCAGCCAACTTATTCAGGTAGTAGCACTCCTCACGCGCCATATGATCCGCCATGAGCGGCGTAAAGATGCCGAGCAGCTCGCGGCGAATCGACAACTCCTCCAGCTCCCGCAAAAAACTTTTGAAAATCGCCAATTCCAGCTCCACGTCTTGGTTGAACCGGCGCAAAGCCGGGAAGTCGGATAAATTGGTGCGCAAATAGCCGGCGAGTTCAATCGCTTTCAAATAAAAATCGGTGAAATTCTCAGCAAATTGTTGGCTCTTGCGCTTCATCAGCTTCTCGGTTTCGTCCACATCGGAGGTGATCACTCCCGCGTGTGCGGCAGCGTCGGACGCCCACAGCAGATGGTAATTGAGCGGATTTTCGACCGGCGGAACTTGCCCTTCATTGAGAAACCCCAACACATGCAAATAAGCCTCAAGCTCGTTCACCATGTGGTTGAAGAACGTTTGACCGATACCGATGGCGGCCATTCCGACAAGCTCCCTCTTCAGCAGTTCCAGCTTGAACTGCCTGAGTTCGCTCGTCAGTTGCCACGATTGCCTGTTCAATTGTTGAATCCCAGCCTGGTCAAGCGATCCTCGCGCCTGTCCAAGCAAATGATCGAAGCTTTGGATAAACCGATACGCTTGTTGGATTGCTTCCTTCTCAACCGGTGCCGACGCCCGATAAATAAACCTCGCATGATCACCCATAATTTGCAGCCAAAAACGATGCTCGAACAAAGCCGCCCGCTCATATTCGCCGTTCGCCAACCGCATCCCCTCCTTCATATCGAAAAGACCGGAACGCCGTACGGCTCCGGTCCCTCTCGATTCAATTTATGGGTGCGACTGGTCAAATATGCTCATCGAGCCGCGCTCTTCAACTCCGCAATATATTCGTCGAGCTTCCATGTCCGCCCGGTCACTCGCGAATGCTCGGCGGCGAAGGCGATCAAGTGGCTGCGCGCCGATTCCATCGCAGACGTTCGGCCTTTCAGCTCCTTACTGTTCGCCTGCTTGACGAAATCGCGCATCGTCAGGAAATCGGCCCCGGAATGGCCGCCTTCGAACCGCGGCGGGCGAATCGTCTCCTTGCGTCCGGAGAACTGATTGATCTCGATCTCGTTCTTCCCATGATGGCCGCGAATTTCTCCCGCCGTACCCATGAATTTGAAGGTGCGGACATTCTCGTACGAGAAAGCGCTCATCGTGAAAGCGACCGTCACTTCGTTATCGAACAGTAGGTTCACCACCTGATGGTCGACGACATCGTTGTCGCAACGATATACGCAGCGCCCGTAAGGCCCTTCCTTGAGCGCCTGCATCCTCGCCTCCAATGTCGGGGTCAGGCTGACCGCCGCAGAGAAACCGCGAGGGTTCGTATTGTAATATTGTTTGATCGCGGAAAAAGGACACTCATGCTCGACGGCACAACCGTCCGTGCATCGATCCGTCGACCCTTCGGGAGCATTCGTCCGGGTAAAATAGCTCAGCTTGCCGAACGAAGACACTTCCAAGCAGCGGCCGCCGATAAAACTTTGCAGCAAGTCCATGTCGTGGCAGCATTTCTGCAAAATCATCGGGCTCGATTCGCGCGAATTGCGCCAGTTGCCGCGCACGAAACTATGCGCTTGGTGCCAATAAGCTACGTTCTCCGTCCATTGGACGTTCATCAGCCGGCCGATCGCCCCGGAATCGAGTGCCGCCTTCAAGGCGATATAGTAAGAGTCGTAGCGGGACACATGGCAAATTGTCAGGATGCGGTTCAGCTGCTCAGCCTTCTCAGCGATCTGCAGCGTCTCCAGCGGATCCGGCGACATCGGCTTCTCCAACAAAATGTGGTAACCGTGGTCCAGCGCACGCATCGCCGGCGCATAATGCTCGCGATCCATCGTACAGATCAACAATACTTCGCATAATTGCGGTTGATCCAGCAACTGTTCCCACGAGGCGTATTGCCTCTCCGACGGGATGCCGTGCTGTTCAGCGAACAGACGCCGTTTCTCTTCGTTCGGCTCAGCAATGGCGACGAATTGAATTTCATCCGGCCTCTTCAGCGCATAGGAACCATAGGCGAACATCCCTCTGCGCCCCGCTCCGATCAATGCAGCTTTCAGCATAGTATCCTCTCCCCTGTTATCCGATCGATTTATTCATCTATTTGAGCTGTTCGGCAATGGCCGCATCGGCTTTCGCCTGTGTTTCCCGCAACACGGTGTTTACGTCCTTACTGACCAACTCCGTGGCCGCCTTATTGACGAGCGCCTTCACCTCGTTGTCGTATTCGGTGGGCAGCGGAGGAGTTTGCGGCTCCATTTGGAAGATGGCGGCGATATTTTTTCCTTTGAACGTATCCAGATTGGCGGCGTAAATCTTCCTTAATTCAGGGTCGGCCAATACGGCAAAACGCCCGTCTTTGCTGATTTCCTTCTGCCTGTCATCGGAAGTGACCAGGCTGATCACCTTAAACGCCGCATCCTTATGCTTGCTCAACGTGGACACCATCAGCAAGTGGGCGTCCACTTCCCTGCCTTTGCCCGTTCGTTCCGGGAACGTGGGGATCGGGGCCAAATCCCAGTTCACTTCCGCATTGTTCTGCGCGACGATTCCGTTAGCCCAGATGGAGTGCATGGCGAGTATTTTATCTTTGAAAAATCCGTTGGGCCCGTAGCTGATTTTATTTTTCGGACCGATAAACCCAGGCGTCTGGTACAACGACTTGAGCACGGAGACCACTTTGGCGAACTGATCGTTGTTGATGAGCGCCTTGTTAGACTTCGCATCCACGAACGGCAGCGCCAAACTGTACGAAAGGTTGACGGGATTAGCCGGGTCGAAGCCGATATACTGCACCCCTCCTTCGTTGCGAGTCAGTCGTTTGCCAAGAGCAACCGCCTCGTCGAACGTCATGGCCTTTGGAAAATCCACCCCGAATTTATTAAAAATGTCCTTGTTATAGACCAGAACCGGGTAATTCTCCGAGAACGGAATCGCATACAACTCGTCTTTGTCTGCGAACGTGCGGATTGCCGCAATATCGTGCTTATTGAATCGATTCAAGTCCATCTTCTGCTGCTTGACGATCGCCGATAAGTCCTGCACGACGCCGAGTGGCTTGAACAATCCGATGTTCTGGTTGCTGCTGTACAGCAAATCGGGAAAATCTCCGCCGGAAGCCAACAAATCTTTGACGGTTTGCCCTTTCGGCGCCTTGACATAGGTCATCGTGATATTCGGGTATTTCGCCTTCACCGGGTCGGCAAAATATTTCTGGAACTCTTCATCGCTTAATGACGCGCCTTCCTGGTACAAAGATAAGGTAATCGGTTCCATATTGTCCGTCGTGTTCACATTGACAGCGTTTTCTTGGGAGCCGCAGCCGCTGACCATTGCGATCAGGATAGCCATTCCCGCCAATCGTAAAGTCGTTTTTTTCATTCCCATCCCCCTTGTATTGTTTTAATCGGAATCGTTTTAAATATTACTACATCGTGATGTTTGTGGGAAGATAAAATGTGTTCGGCCGGATAATAGAAAAGCTTTGCCCAGGCAGCTAATCACCCAGGCAAAGCCTTATTTCGTGAAATCCGTCAACTCTCGACCAGGTGCTCCGGATTAAGCGGCTCCAGATCTTCGGTGACGAACCTGCCGTCCTTGCGGATCAGAACGTCGTCAAAATAAATTTCCCCGCCGCCGCATTCAGGCCGTTGGATCAGCACCATATCCCAGTGGATGGCCGAACGGTTGCCGTTGTCCGCAATCTCGTACGCCTTGCCGGGAGTGAAATGAATGCTGCCGTCGATCTTCTCGTCGAACAAAATGTCCTTCATCGGCGTTTGTATGTACGGGTTGACCCCGATCGCGAATTCCCCGACATATCGCGCCCCTTCGTCCGTATCGAAAATCTCGTTGATCTTCTTCGTATTGTTGCTCGTCGCTTCCACGATTTTTCCGTCGACGAAGCGCAGCTTGACGTTCTCGAACGACGTACCGGAATAAATCGTCGGCGTATTGTAGGCGAGCGTGCCGTTCACCGAAGTTTTCACCGGCGCGGTGAAAACTTCCCCGTCCGGGATGTTGAACTCGCCCGCGCACTTGATCGCCGGAATTCCCTTGATCGAGAACGTCAAGTCCGTACCCGGCGACACCAATCGGACCTTGTCCGTCCGCTCCATTCGCGCCACAAGCGCGTCCATCGCTTTCGACATTTTGCCATAATCGAGGTTGCAGACCTTAAAGTAAAAGTCTTCGAACGATTCCGTGCTTGTGTTGGCGAGCTGCGCCATCGATGGGCTGGGGTAACGGAGAACGACCCACTTCGTGTTGGCCACCCGTTCGTCGGTCACCGGCCGCGAATATTCCATCATGTACAGCTTCATCTGCTCTTCCGGCACGTCCGACGTCTCGGTGATGTTCGAACCGCTGCGAATCGCGATGTAAGCGTCCATCTGCTTCATCCGCGCCAGCTCCCACTCGGCCATCAGCTGAAACTGCTTCGCGGAACCTTTCATCGTCAAGCTGCGGGTCACCACCGGATCGCTCAGATCGACGAACGGCAAGGCGCCCGCCGCATACGCTTCTTCAACCAGGCACTTGGTCAGTTCCTGATCGGTCATGCCGATCATATGAATCAATACTTTCTCGCCGGGCTTGAGGCTTACGGAGTAATTGACAATGTTGTGCGCCAACGTCTGCAGTCGCGGATCTCTCATGGAGAGTTCACCTCGCATTGATTTTTATGTAACCATAGCTTCTCTTTCCGCAACAGTATACACCAATTTCTTTATTTTCCCAAAATGACGTTGGCCTGCTTGAGCGAATACTGCAACTCGGCGATTTGTTCATCGGTCGGATCGTTGATACGGAAATCGCCGAGCAGCGCGAGTCCTGCGGTTACACCGGCCGCATCGCCGAGCATGATCAAGTTCGGGTACACCCGCATCGCCGTCCAGGCGAATGAATCGATGCTCGCTGCGTAGCCGGGGATAAGCAGATTGGCTACTTTGGGCGAAGTCAGCACGTCGTAGGGCACATACCAAGGTTCGTGCAGCGGGTTGGACAGCGGCTCACTCTTCGTGTACGTATTCGAGTCAAAATTGTAGAAACCGATGCCGATTCTCCGGTTAAACCAGCGTTCGCCGCCGGTAAGCACATCCAATTTGGTCAATCCGTATGTATAAGGCTTATCCTTGACGGTGTGGATTCCTTCGCGCAAATACAGGATGTCTCCGACTTCGGGATGCCCGTTCTTCATGACGAAGCGCGCATTCTCAAACCCCGGAAGTTTGCGCAGCATCTCGATGAATACCGGCTTCTCCAGTTCTCGGACCGCCATATCGTGAGCGATTTCCGGATCGAGGCCGCCCGATTGCGGATAATAGCCGTTGCCCGCCTCGTAATCGCGCCACGCTTTCCTTGCATCGACGTCGTAAACAAGCAGCTGGTTCATCCAAAATTCGGCCCGCGTCGAGTCCCCGTCGACGATCGTCATCCCATCTTCGCCGGCATTATATCCTTTGATCCGGAAAAATGGGGACGATCTGTCGTATGCCATAATTTCGGGTATCTTGAACGCCTCGTCGCCGGCCCAGAATTGGAAGGCGCCTTGCTCGGAATAAGCGTAGCCGTACATTTCCTGATCAATCTTGACCGCTTTATAGGCATCGACCCCGGTCACTTTGTACATCAGGGTGGCGCCCATCTGCAATGAATCGATGCCCTGATCTTGCCTGCCGATCGTGTACTCAACATGAGCCAATCGTGCCAGTCGGCCCGATTCCGAAGCGTCAACGAATACGCCGGCTTCCAGCGGCGGCGACTTGTCGCCTATGAAGACGTAGCGGCCGTTCACGTCTTTGGCCAGCTTCTGGGTCCGAACGGCGACAATCCGCTCAGGCCCTCCCGACCCATCCGACGGCGGCGCCATGTACACATCCGTGATATCCGTCTCGAATTGCACCGTAATATTGCGGTAAGCTTTCACCCTGTTCAGCAAGTAGCTGGCCATCGCGTCCGGGCGAAACACCGATCCCATATCCTTCAGAAAGCGGAACATCGTTCCGCCTTGTGCCCCCTTGTAATCCGGAGGAATGCCTTGCGGCAAATGCTTCGATTGGTAGTAGTTCAAGTCGAACAAGTTTTGCTTGCCCACAGTCAAGATTGAGCCTAACGTGTTGATCGGTACGATCATCAGCGTCCGGGCTTTGTCGTGCGTCGTTATTGCGGCTTTCAACGCTGTCGATACTGCCTGGGGACTTCCGCCATATATGATCAGGTCATAATTATAGCCTGGAAGTTTCTTCGAACCCGCCAATGAAAGCGAATTCACTTTAAAACCGTCCGAACGTAACTCTCCGATCTTGCCGATCCGCACTTTGGCGCTGACGATTGGGTTTCCTTCGAAACCCGTAAAAGCGGGCATCGCCGACAACAAAATCAGCATGGCGGAAATAATGAACAAGATGCCTTTCTTCAAAACCCTGAACCCTCCCAGCCAATCGACAC
>JAJFMO010000179.1 GCA_020697475.1 Paenibacillaceae bacterium
TGACGGGAAAGTGTGGACGTTCAGGAAGGAGACACCTACATGTTCGGAGGATTGACCAAAGATCTTGGTATCGATTTGGGTACGGCGAATACTCTGGTATACGCCAAGGGCCGTGGCATCATCGTCAGGGAGCCCTCAGTCGTAGCCATGCGTACAGATACAAAAACAATTGAAGCGGTCGGAGAGGCTGCGAAACGGATGATCGGCAGAACTCCCGGCAACATCCGGGCGATTCGCCCGATGAAGGACGGAGTAATCGCCGATTTCGAAACGACGTCGGTGATGATTCGTTATTTCCTGAGGAGGGCGCAGAAAGATCGCTGGCTGTTCGGGCGCCATCCGAACGTCATGGTTTGCGTGCCGTCGGGCATTACCGCCGTCGAGAAGCGCGCGGTGGAAGACGCAACCAAGCAAGCCGGCGCGCGCGACGCCTATACGATCGAGGAGCCGTTCGCAGCGGCGATCGGCGCTGATCTTCCGGTGTGGGAGCCGACGGGCAGCATGGTCGTCGATATCGGCGGCGGAACGACCGAAGTGGCGGTTATTTCGCTGGGCGGCATCGTCACGGCGAGGTCGATACGGATCGCCGGGGACGGGATGGACGAGGCGATCATGCAATATATCAAGAAGACATATAATTTGATGATCGGCGAGCGCACATCCGAGCAGATGAAGATGCAGATCGGCTCCGCCTTGCGCACCGACGAACCGGAAAGCATGGACATTCGCGGCCGCGATCTGGTCACCGGCTTGCCGAAGACGATCGCCGTGACGTCCTGGGAAGTGGCGGAAGCGTTGAGCGATACGGTGAACAGCATCGTTGAAGCGGTCAAGGTCACGCTGGAGAAGTGCCCTCCCGAGCTCGCCGCCGACATTATGGACCGCGGCATCGTATTAACGGGCGGCGGGGCGTTGCTGCATAACCTCGATAAGCTGTTATCGAAGGAGACGGGGATGCCTGTACTGGTCGCCGAGAATCCGCTGGATTGCGTGGCCATTGGAACCGGAAGGGCGCTGGAGAACATCCATCTGTTCAAGAAGGCGGGACCCGCCAGCAAAGCGGCTCGGCGCTGACGGCGATGGATGCGGCTTTGCGCCGAAGACCGGTTAACCGCAACGTCTTAGTATGTATATCCTCCGCTGATTGTTCTCGTGTCTTGACCGACGGATTTCGCCTGAAACTCGAGGTCCCCGCAAAGCTCGAATAGGCTTCAATGAATAACTTCACTTTGTGGGGTGATTGGGCGAAAGCCGTTTATCCTAGGAGGGTAGCAGGTGTTTAAGTTATTCGGAAACAAGCGATTGTTCATCCTGCTGATCGGTCTGATCTGCTTCATCGCCCTGATGGGGCTTACGTTGGAACAGAGAAGCAAATTGATCTGGCCGGAGAAATTCGTCAAAGATTCGATCTCCTGGATGCAAAGTTTTCTGTACAAGCCCGCGGAATATGCGGCGGGCTTGTTTCAGGATATTCATGATTTGACGGTTGTCTATCAAGAGAATAAAGTACTGAAGCAGACGCTCGCCCGCTATGCCAAAGACACGGCGAAATTAAACGAGATGGAAGCGGAGAATATCCGGCTGAAGGAAGCGTTGAGTTTCACCGAACAGCAAAAACAAGCGAACCAATATACGTATCGGATCGCTCAGGTGATCGGCACGAGCCCTGACCCTTATAACAACACGATCGTCATCAATTTGGGCGAGCGCAACGGGATCAAGGAGAATATGGCAGTCGTGTCCACGGACGGGTTGATCGGCCGTATCGACAGCGTATCCGGGTTTTCCTCCAACGTCCAATTGCTCAGCGGAATCGAGGATTCCGGCAACGTCTCCAAGGCGATCGCCGCCACGGTCAAAGGCAAGGAAGGCGACTCTTACGGCATTATTGAAAATTATGATTTGAAATCAGGCATGTTGATTATGACCAAAATTCCCCAGACCGATCCTTTGCAAGAAGGCGATACGGTTGTAACCTCCGGGTTGGGTCAGATCTTTCCTGGCGGAATTGAGATCGGCAAAGTCGTCTCCAAATCGATCGGCGATTTCGGCATTACCTATAAAGCGATGATCGCTCCTTTCTCCAGTTTCCACCATTTGCGGGAAGTATTCGTTGTCGAAGTGCCGGAACAGGGGTGAGAAACGTGCGCCGCTCTTGGATCACACTGTTGTTATTCGCTTTGTTCTTGCTCGAAGGCACGGTCCTGCCTTGGCTCACACCTTCGGATTGGCAGGAGAAAGCGCTCGTCTCGCCTCACCTCGTCTTGGTAGCGATTCTTTATACTTCACTGTATACGAATCGGCATCTGGCCTTGGCCTATGGCATCGGCTTCGGCTTGCTGCAAGACTTCGCTTATTACGGCCCGATGATCGGGACGAACTCATTCGCCATGGGGCTAAGCGCCTATATGATCGGGCTGCTGATGCGCCGCACTCCCATCCGAATTGTGATGAGCCTGTTCGGGATCGCTTGGGGCGTGTTTGGGTATGAATGCATACGCTACGGCTTATATCGGCTGTTTCAACTCACCTCCGTTCCCTTCGAATGGTCGTTGCTGCACGAGATGTTGCCTTCCTTGCTGATCGATCTGCTATTCGCGTTGGCAGTCTATGTCCCGGCGAGAAAGTGGCTGGAGCGTCTGGACGACGAAGAGAAGGAAAGCGCGGAAGAGTGATGGGATACGAAATAATTTTCCAGCTTGTCGGCGTCGCGATAAGAAGGAATTGGCATAAGCAAGACCGAATTGTAGTGTCGGGGGGTAGGGGGCTTTATGATGACATCCAAGCACCTTGTGTCGATCAAGGGAGTCAAGGACGGCCTGGTGTTCAAACTGGATGATCAGTGCAATTACGACGACCTTCTGCAAGAGATGCGCGACAAGTTGGAGAAAACCCACCAACGGTTTCTCGCCGGACCGCAGATTCACGTGCATCTGAAATTCGGCAAGCGGCCGGTAACGGAAGAGCAGAAGGACCAGATCAAAGAAATTATCGGACGGCACGGCAATCTGGAGATTCGTTCGATCGATTGCGTTATGCCGAATTCACCGGGGATCGTGCAGGAAGCAGCGGGAATAACCGTGAAGCGAGGGATCGTTCGTTCCGGCCAGACGCTGCATTGCGAAGGGAACGTCCTGTTTCTCGGCGACGTCAATCCCGGGGGCAGCCTCACTAGCTCGGGAGATATCTATATTTTGGGATCGCTGCGGGGAATGGCGCACGCCGGCGCTTCAGGCAACGAGGAGGCGATCATCTCCGCTTCCCATATGAAGCCGACGCAGCTTCGCATCGGCAGTGTGATCAGCCGTCCGCCGGACGAATGGGGAGTAGAGGAAACCTACATGGAATTTGCCTATGTCCAAGACGGCAAGATGGAGATTGACAAAATTCACCACCTTCATCGTGTTCGCCCCGATCTTCCGCCACAGCCGTAAAGCGAACTCATTTACTTGGTCATTTATTTTTGGAAGGAGTGGGATCTTTTGGGAGAGGCAATCGTCATTACTTCGGGGAAGGGCGGGGTCGGCAAGACGACCACATCGGCCAATATCGGCACGGCGCTCGCTCTGCAAGGCAAGAAGGTTGTCATGGTGGATACCGATATCGGTTTGCGCAATCTGGACGTCGTAATGGGTCTGGAGAACCGCATCATTTACGACTTGATCGATGTTAGCGACGGCCGCTGCCGGCTGGCGCAAGCGTTGATCAAGGATAAGCGGTTTGAGGAGCTGTACTTGTTGCCCGCTGCGCAGACGAAGGACAAAGACGCCATTACGCCCGAGAAGGTCAAGAAGATCGTTGGGGAATTGAAGAAAGATTTCGAATTCGTCATAATCGACTGTCCGGCCGGGATTGAGCAAGGCTTCAAGAACGCCGTCGCCGGGGCGGACAAGGCGATCGTCGTAACGACACCGGAGAATGCTGCGGTGCGCGATGCGGACAGAGTGATAGGGCTGCTGGAGAACAACGGCCTGCGCGGCCCGAAGCTGATCATTAACCGGATTCGGCAAAAAATGTTAAAGAGCGGCGAAATGTTGGGCGTCGACGAGATCGTTTCGGTGCTGGCGATCGATTTGCTTGGCATCGTGCCTGACGATGAGTACGTCATCAAATGCGCGAACACCGGCGAACCGACCGTGATGAGCCCGAATTCCCGTGCATCCATCGCTTACCGCAACATCGCCCGGCGCATTCTCGGGGATACCGTGCCGCTCATGCGGCTCGAAGACAAACCGGGGCTAATGACGAAAGTCAAGAAGATTTTCGGATTGGGATGAGATAACGCGTGCTGCAAAAATTGAAACGAATCGACGGGTCGATTATCGCCATCGTGCTGCTGCTGATGTTCATCAGCACGCTGCTCGTATACAGCGCGACCTTGGACGATCCGAACATTCATCTGGGAATCGGCAAGAATGCGCTGAATTGCGGTCTCGGATTTGTCGCGTTCCTCGTCTTTATGTTCATCGACTACCGCTTTTATGCGAAAATATACTGGTATATGTACACCATCGGCATTGTGATGCTAATAGCGGTGTTTAAGTACGGCGTCGTGATCCACTCGGCGCGCAGTTGGTTCCGCCTACCCGGCGGGCTTGATTTTCAGCCGGCGGAGCTGGTCAAGCTCATTCTCATCATTACGCTGGCCATGTTCATGGCGCGCAAGAACGGCGAGAAGCTGGGCTTGATCCGCGACGTCATTCCGATCGGCTTGCTTGTCTTCGTTCCGTTCACGCTGGTCATGATTCAGCCCGATCTCGGGAACGCAGTGATTTACCTCGTCATGCTGACGGCGATGCTGTGGATCGGCAACATCAAATATACGCACGCGATCATCGGCCTGACCGCCATTGTGGCGGGGGTCTTTCTATTCTTTACGCTGTTTGCCCATTATCACGACCCGATTAAGGACTTCTTGACGGCTAAGCACAAGGAGCATTGGGTGGAGCGGATCGACACGTTCCTCGACCCGGAGAACGCCGACAAAGACGCCATCTATCAGGTGGAGCATTCAATGACGGCGATCGGCTCGGGCGGCCTGTTCGGCGAGGGCTATTTGCACGGCAATTCGATCCACAGCAGTTTTATCCCCTATGCGTATTCGGATTCGATCTTCGTCGTCGTCGGCGAGGAGTTCGGCTTTGTCGGGGCATCGGTGCTGCTGTTGTTTTATTTCCTGCTGATTTATCGGCTCATACTGATCGCCATCCAGTCGCAGACGCCGGGCGGCTCGTTCATAATTGCCGGTATCGTGTCGATGTTCGTGTTTCAAATTTTTGAAAATATCGGGATGTTCGTCGGCATCATGCCGCTGACCGGAATTACGTTGCCGTTCATCAGCTATGGCGGTACGTCGCTGATGATTAACATGATGTCGCTCGGCATCGCCATGAGCATTCGGATGCATCGCGATGAGGAAGCGAAGTATTAACAATGTATCTAAAAATATCGGGCAATTAGAAGGGAGCGGCGAAACAACGATGCAGGACAACGCGGCAACAAGCCTGAAACCAAAAGCGGCATTTTTCACAAAGCAATTGGATCGATTGGCGTCGGTATACGGGCAAGGCCGAAAGGAAAGGGTCGCAGAGCTTGTCGACCTGTATCCGGAAGTGGTGAACGGTGAAAATTTTGCTGAACACGCGGGAAAGCTCGGCGACTTGGAAGTGATTTTCTCCACCTGGGGCATGCCGGCGCTGTCGGACGAGCAGCTCGATCGGATGCCGAAGCTGAAAGCAGTGTTTTATGCGGCCGGTACCGTCAAAAATTTCGCCGTACCGTTCCTGCGTCGCGGCATCATCGTCGTCAGCGCTTGGGCGGCCAACGCGATTCCGGTATCGGAGTTTACGCTCGCGCAAATTTTGTTGTCGACGAAAAACTATTTCCGCGATGTGAGACAATATCGGGAGGCGGGAAAGCGGGTGTCGCAAGGGCGCGGCAACTTTGGCGAGACGGTGGCGCTGATCGGCGCCGGACAAATCGGACGTCGGATGATCGGTTTGTTGAAACCGTTCAACTTGAATGTGCTGGCATACGACCCGTACCTAACCGAGGGAGAAGCGAGGGAACTGGGCGTAGAGAAGGTAACGTTGGAGGAAGCGTTCGAGCGGGCGATCGTCGTGAGCAACCACGCCCCGAACATTCCGGCAACGGTGGGGATGCTGCACGGCGGATTGTTCGAGCGGATGCGCGAAGGCGCGACGTTCATCAATACGGGCCGAGGGGCGACGGTATGCGAGAGCGAGCTGCTCCGAGTGATGCAGGAGCGACCGGACTTGACTGCACTGCTTGACGTCACCGACTCGCCGTCCGACGTGCTTGCCCAGATGCGCGCGCAGCCTAACATGCAGCTGTCGTCGCACATCGCCGGTTCGCTCGGCGACGAGCACACGCGGCTCGCGGATTATGCCATTGAAGAATTTATCTCGTGGCGGGACAGTCAGCCGTTGCGCTATGCCGTTACCGAATCGATGCTGGAGACGATGGCATAGAGGTACTGCGATATTTTGCAAGAGGACAATTAATCTTTGTGATTCGTTCGAAATATTGTCGGGGTTACACTCTCAAGCTGTTTAAACGTGCTGCAAAAATAGCTTGCAGACGAAAAGCCGACTTTGCCGGAGATGTCTTTGACGGATAAATCGGTGGTAGTCAATAACGTTTTGGCCAGCTCTATCCGGTCGTCCGTATGCTTCCGTTTGAACGTTGTATGATAATATTGGTTGATGATTCGGCTCGCTTGCCGTTTGCTCAGTCCAAGATCGTTCGCAATCATCTCCAGTGTCAAGGGCACGTTCTTCGTATTGAAAAATTGGGAGAGCCGCTGTTCTCTCATCTCATTCAGATTTCTCCGCGGCAGGCCGTAATCGGCCTGCTTGTTTGCGCTGTAGCTCCTGACGGCGTTGACGATAATTTGGGCGACGTAGTTGCGAATACTGAGATAATAGCCAATCAGCTGCCGGTCGAGTTCAAGCTTGATTTTCTCGAATAAGCCGATGCTGTCGTATTCGTCTTGGCCGAACCAGAAACTCGTGCCGAGCAAGGTGCGGACGATGTGACTGATTTCATCTTGGGGCAAATCTTCGGGTTGCCGCCGTTTGTTCACTTTAGAGGCATGAATTTCGAAATTGATGCAGGATCGTGCGGAAATGCTCTTTGCTCGTGGTAGATTTGCGGGCCGGTGAGGAAGAATGTTCCGGGGGCAATGCGGTAGCTTTTCCCTTCAGCCAATAACGATCCGTATCCGAAAGGAATAAAGTGAAGCTCATAGCTGCTGTGGCAGTGATATTTATTGAATCGTTCAGGATCGGCAGGCAAAAATCGAATGTAGAGCACGTTGATCGTCAAATTGCCGATCTGCAGCTTGATATTCAAATCGTCGAATGCAGCGCGGCTTGAAATTTGCATGAAATATACCGCCTTCCCCGCCATAACCAGGAATGAATATCAATTATTTGACACATTGATGAAAAACATGACTTCTATGTCTATTTTATAATATCTTGCATCTTGTTACAATTAAATTGTAGTTGTAAGCGGATTCTTAAATAGGGGGGGAATGAAATGGTTAGAAAAAGTTCAGTTATTGCAATCTCGATTGCTTTGGTGTTATCGCTTCTGTTATCGGCATGTGCAAGCAACAGCAGTTCGGTCGTCGGCGTGGGCAGCGGCGCGACAGGGGAGGCTAACGTCAAATCGGACGACTCGGGGAAACCGGTCACGTTAAAGGTATTCAACTACAAAACGAATTTCGCCGACGAAGAATTCAAAGCGATCATGGCCGATCCCATCAGCAAAAAGTACCCGAATATTACTCTCCAATTAGTGAATCCCGAAAGCAATCAACAAACGATTGAAGATATGGTGACTGCCGGGGATTTGCCGGATATTATCTTTTCCGCCAGCCAGTCGATGGATCTGTTCGCTGGATTAAAAGCCGCCCTGGACTTGAATGGAATATTGAAAAAAGACGGCGTGGATATCGGCAAATTCGATCCGGAAGCGATCAAAGAAATCGGCTATTTATCCGACAAAGGCGAATTGTTCGCCCTTCCTTTTTCCATCAATTTCAGCGTTTTGTTTTACAATAAAGATATTTTCGATAAATTTGCCGTCTCCTATCCGAAAGATGGAATGACTTGGGACGACATCATGGACATCTCCAAAAAAATATCGAGGTCCGAGAACGGGACTCAATACTTACCGTTATTCGCCCAGAATATCACTCATTTGTCCAGCCAATTATCGCTGCCTTTCATCGATTCCAAGACAGGGAAAGCAGCAATCACCTCCGACGGATGGAAAACCGTGTTTGAGCTTTATAAAAATATTATG